>JAFUYB010000053.1 GCA_017470735.1 Lachnospiraceae bacterium
AAGATTAGCTACTTCCAGTAGCACTTTCAGTCGGCTTAAGCCGACCACAAGAGGTGGGCTTTAGCCCAAGGCAATGACTTTCAGTCGAAACGGACTTTAGTCCGGTTAACCCACCGGCTTCAGACGGTGGTTGTTAAGTTCAAACTATGAGCATTATGGATATGACAGCAAGGAAGAGGCTGCTGATAAAGTTAAAGAAATAATAGATGAAGTGGAGAAACTTCTTGGATTATGACAATTGATCATATTCTTACGATTGTTTCCTTTGGTATTGCGGTTTTTGGTACGGCATCTGGCTGGATATATACATCAATAACGGATCGAAGAAAAGAGCGAAAAGAAAAACAGTTAGAAGATCATAAACTCTCTGTACAATATATCACAAATAAGCGTGTGGACTGGATATGAAGAACTATTTGATAGGGCGTATAAAGAGGAATTATTATAAAAAGCTGAGAAGGCGATTTTCTTTTGGAGAATGGCACATTGAGCCATATGAGCTGCGTCCGTATGCGCTTGACATAAAGAATTATATTAATAGTGTGGGAGCTAAGGAATACTGCGTTTGTGAAATTGGTTGTGGTCTTGGTGATATCATACGAAACATTCACGCCAGAAGAAGGATAGGGATTGATTTGTCCCCGGAGGCAATAAGCTGCGCTGAATATTTGAGCAGATTTTCAAATAGGGGGGTATTGAGTATTACGTAGGTTCGTTTGGTGATGTGAGCGGATTTGTAGAAAATGATAAGATTGATTATTTGATTACCGTAAACTTTATTCATAATATCAAACCGGATGATTTGAGAACTCAGTATAATAATCTTAAAATCATAAGTGCTTATGGGAGGAGAAATGTAAAATATGCTGATAAGGTTTTGACGGATAACCCTTTTGTGTTCATGAAATACTTCATAAATGCGGATTATGTGGTGACAGATACATTCCATCAAAGAATCTCGATGACCATGAAGCACGTGAGATGATGAGTTTTGCAAGTCATATCATGGGATACAATGTTAGAAATATTGGTAATTGTCTGCCACATCGCCTTCAGTATCCTGTCGGAGTTGCAACGGAGACAAGTCATGGAGCAGGGCTAATAGCTCTGTATCCAGCATGGATAAAACATGAGAGCAGGGTGAATGCGTCGCAATTAGCGCAGGATTTGAAAAACAATCCAACAAGCAAGAATGTGGCTAAGGTGACCAGCAAGCTGTTAAACACGAAGAATAATAACAATGAGCTCATTTCTGAATCCATAGTCATGGAAATTGTTGAAATGATTGAAGATGAAGTCGGCGATCTTCAGATGCTTAACGAGCAATTTGATAATAGAGAGCAGATAAAAGTTATGCAGCAGATGCATAAACTAATGGATCAGGCCAATAAGGCTAAAGCCCAGAGTATACAGACATCTACAAGAAGTTCCCAGACAACTGGAGGAAGAAAGTAGTGAGCGCAAGCGCTGTGGCTGACCAGGTATGTAATTGTAGCCCTGTGTCCGTTGCCGATTGGATATCTATTGCTATAGCTGGTGTTGCGCTACTGTTCGCTGTGCTGAATTATCTGAAATACCGAGAACTTCAGAGAGAAGCCAATGATCTTCAAGAAAAGAGTAATGACTTACAGAGACAAAGTAATGAGCTTCAAGATAAAGCGAATAAGATGTCTGATATACAGACGCTAACAGCACAGGGTGCTTTAGAATCTCAATTAAGGGCGGCTATATCTGACGCATATATGAGAATTGCAGAAATGGCAGTTACGTTAGCAAAGGATCCTGGAAATGAAGAACTACAGAGGATATACAAGAGCACAGAAGAGTTATATCGGAATGCTTACGAGGATGCATGTGCCAAATATCTCGAAGGCAAAGTAGATACTGATAGCTTTAAGACTATGTATTATTTGGAAATCAAGAGACTTGTTGATGAAAAACCTCATAGCGAAGTATATGCATCCAATCGTATGATTTATAAATGTACATTGAAAGTGCATGAGAAGTGGTTCGGGAAGAAAAAATGATGAGAGTATGAAATAGGGATTGACGAAGAAACGCATATCTGCTATGAATGGAGACAAAAAGAATCTCGTATTATTATCCATAGTCGTGTCTTGCGTCATGGATAAGGGGCGAAGGATATAGCTTCAGCTTTACCAGCGACTGAATTCACCGGGCTGGAAGTAGGATGGAAGCTCCGAAGGGCGAAGCTATGATTAAAATGATGATATTAGCACTTTATATGATAGAGGTAATAAAGCTATGAGTAATAATCTGATAAAAAAGAATGGTTCTGTTCCAGGTTTTCCAGATAGAAAGCCAGATAAAACGGAGACTTATGCCGGTAAACATACTGCTCGTGTAACCAAGGTTTACAATAATGATGATGGATCTCAATTTATATATGAACTGTTTTTGAGAACTTCAATTTATCTGAAAGATGAGAATCGAGAAAACGATAGAAGAAGAACAAGAGAATATAAATGCCATTCTCATAGCTGGTCTCAACGCCGGCCGTTTAACACAGGAAGAAGTAAACTATGCGAAGACTCTGACATCCTGGTCTTCTCTCCAGCCAATCCTAGACCGTGCGCAAGGTTTCGATTTTTCAGGTGATAAAGAGGGAAAGAGAGAGGCATCAGAAGAACTACGGCTAGCAAGAGAAATCACATCGCTGAATAAACAGGACTTCACAAAAGCAGAGTTAGAGAAGCTGAAGACCTTAGCTCCAGGTGAATATAAAATGTTGAAGTAGTTACCCCGTTTGCTTGAGGATTGGTACGAATTCCGTGACAACTGTTACAGAAGCAGAGCGGAGGAGTGGTGTATGGCGCATGATCTGGAGTGGGAGGAAGATGATAGTATGGATGAGATATCACACGAGAATGAGTCTCTGATAAAGGAATTTGAGGCGTATCTTATTGCAGAAGGTTATGCGAAGAAGACCATTCGGCTTTACACCCATCATGCCAAAGCTTATATTGACTATATTATTGATGGGACAGATGGGTTGATGGATGATGACCATGAGGATACTCCGGTTCGTGCTGTTGACGGCGTAAGGCATATTTCGTGGTATCTGCAGAGGCTGTGGAATAAATTTGGGTTATCAAAGGGAGCTGTTGAGGAAGAGGCAAGAGGAATCAAGAGATTCTATTCGTGGATGAAAGAGCATGGCAGGATTGATGAGGTGGCGTTTGCAACGGTGGGGGAGCAGATTGAGGATGCCTTGCTATCTATGGAGTAAGTGTTGAAAAGATAAGAAATTTTGCAAATGTAGGAAGGAGAGCTGATAAAATCGGCTCTCCTTCGTGCGTTACTGGATTCGTTGTTTGTTGAAATTTCGGCGTTTTTGTGATAGTATGCCTGAATTATACCGTCTGCATATCTCCCGGAATGATGCAGTCTAAAAATTCAATCCTTCCGTCTTTGTACCAGACATTGCAGGTCGCCTTGTATGGCCATTTTGAATCTCCGTCAAGGATGAGTTCGTGTGAGCCAAAGCTTGGCTCCGAATGGTTGTCGATCCCCACGAAACAGAAGGCATACTGATCGGCATCGCCGTAGCTGGTACAGGAATACTCCCGGTTCTTTTTTACAAAGTCCCTTCCGAGCTTGTCAACGCATGCGTTTATTCCGATTTTCTTTGCTTCTTCAAATGTCAGCAATTCAATCACCTCCCCATATGTATTCAAATTGGTTTGGTCCGAACACGGCAACCCGTCCGGTTCGTGCGGAAATAATCCGGCTCTGGCTCTGTCCGATCTCTTTTAAGACTTTCCGGTCATCGGAAGACGGCTCCGGAATGTCCTCTCCAGGATGGGCGTGTCCGATGATTTCCAGTTTATGGTCGTTGAGAAGATCCACAAGGATGTCTTTAAAGCGGCATCGTCCATGCTCACCATGAAACAAGATGTCCTCACGCTTCCCGCGCAACAATGCAAATTCGTCGCCGCTTTTTGCGGACAGATAAGCAAGATCTTTCAGTTCGATGGAATCAAGGTCAAATCTTGCCCAATCGCCTTGTTCCGGTACCCTTTCAAGTATCCGCTGCCTGTGGGGATTCAGTCCGGCTTTCCCGCTTCTTACTGCCTCCAAAGAAGTCTGTGTGGATCTTGTGGAGGAGAGGATCAGCTCATTTTCCATGGTTCCTCCACCTTCTTCGGTATGTCTGTCGTCAGTATAAACGCTAAAATCAAGTCCGTCAATAGCAGAGGAGTCAATTCATCAAGGATTTGTTGGCGGTGGCGTTCATTTATTGAAGAATAGTAATAGGCAAAGGACACAGAGCACCAGAGGACTCTTGTTTGATGGCAATGTGCCTTCTTTGGATTGCTTCTGGAGCCAGTTCCTTGCTTCCTTATAGCTGTCTATGCGGGTTTTGTATTTCTTTCTGTACGCTTTTTTGTTTGCGGAATCCAGAAATGCCGCATAGGTTTTTCTGTTTGCGAGGTATGCGCCGGTACAGTGAATCTGGGCATTGAGGTTTGTAATATCGGTATTGATGACTATGGCGGATATTGCCTGCCGAAGGATTCCAAACAGCTTCTGGCGAATTATGAGAATGTACCGGAGGAGCTGATCCGGGCAATTGTGGAATCCAACAGGACAAGAAAGGATTATATTGCTGGGTTATATGGAAACAGCGAGGAGTACAGTGATGACCGTGAGGAGCAAACGAGCGCCGTGACGGTCGGGGCATACAGACTGACGATGAAATTTAATTCCGACAATTTCAGGCAGAGCAGTATACAAGGCATGGTGAAGAGAATTAAGGCGAAGGGTGCAAAGGTGATCGTATATGAGCCGACGATTGAAGATGGAAGCACATTTTTTGGAAGTGAGATTGTGAATGACATTGAGGATTTCAAGAAGAGGGCAGACAGCATTATTGCTAATCGGTATGATAAGGTTCTCGATGATGTAAAGGACAAGGTCTATACGAGGGATGTATTTAGACGGGATTAGTATCATAGCTGTTGCTGCTGGAGGAACATCAAAAAGCAGTGAGGGATTTGTGGTCGGACTGAAAAAGGATGGAAGCGTCGTTACAGCAGGAAAGACACAGTATGGCATTAATGAGGCTGAAGGATGGTCTGATATGAAGAAGATCTCTGCGGGGGATTATCATTTGGTGGGACTGACAGCAACTGGTGAACTGGTGGCGGTAATGAATGATGATCCAAACGAGAAGAGGGCATACCGGGATGCCTGCTGTAAATTTGAGACATGGCCAGCAGAGGAGAATATTGTAGACATATCAGCGGGGAATGGTACCATGCTGGGACTGTCATCGGATGGAACGGTATATAGCTGCGGATACGGAGGTGGCAGGCAAGGAAAAGCCCGCTGCCGTGGATTGACAGCGGACTTTGGGAGGCGGGACAGGAAAGCAAATCAAAGGCGTGAAGAAGAAACATTGGGATTCCTTATTTGTTGATATTACAGCGTTTTCGTGGTAGTATAATGGCGGATGCAGATTGGCGGGGGGCGATAGGTCGATGGACAATGAGATGGAATCGAACAAGCGGGATCATAAGGTAGAGATTACGGATATTGCGATCTCCAAAGTCCCATATGTTAGATACGGGAGATTCCGGAAGAATATTATGAGACATTGCATCAAATCGCAATAGCGGTATTGGAATATTCAAAATCCCGGAATGACAGCAATGAAACGGCAATCACTTATAGTTTGGATGAAGATATTCCAGAGGGAGAAATGAGCCTGGCTGTAGCATACGGGGACGAGCATAGTGTGGACCCGCTGAATAATGCGGATGCATACCATATGCTTACGACAGCGGAAAGCTGTGTGATTGTTATTGTACATAACCATCCATCCACATCAAAGGTTTCATTAAGTGATGTGGGATTCCTTTTTGGATACAAAGCGGTGAAAATGGTTGTGGTTGTTACCAATCTTGGCAGCATAAACTATATTGTTAAAACGGATCACTACGACAGGGAACAGGGTGTGAAGTTATTTCGTGAAGCAGTACACAAAATTGATAATATGCAAAACTTGAAGCAAAAGCAGGATGCAACGGATTATTTTTTGAAAAATTGCTACAAAGCGGGATTGATCTTTGAGGATGGCAGGAGGTGATCATATGGCGAAATTCAGACCAACGGTATTAAGTGAGGATCCGAAAGCGCTTGATGGCGCATTAGAGTGGGCTGATGAAGAAATTAAAAGGATTGAGAGGGCGAAGGAAGACTCCAAGCGGATAGCGGAAAGGATAGAACCCTACCGCCAAGAAGCAATCCGAAAAATTAAGGCGAGGAAAGAGGTAACAGCAACAGTTACAGCATAATATTCCATGAAAAATAGATGACCTGCTGTCGGCTATTGACGATGAATATCCGTTTTACGCAGTAAAAACACCCGTCAATAATTATATCAAATTATAGATTAATGATATATTGTAAAATGTCCCGTCAACCATGATATAATAATTGTCGCAACGGCACCTACAACTGCCGTTGCCAGCCACATAGCTCCTTTTAAAAATCGCATTTTACTTGATAGCTCCGCTTTAGCAACCTCCAATTTATTTTCCAGATCCTCGCCCATTCCCTTTCTGAGTTGTATTTCCTCTTGCAAGCCGCCCCTAAGCTCCGATACATCTAGGCTCAATCGCTTAACGGATTCCGTTAATTCGTAAATGCTCAATAGTGGGTACCTACCTATAAAAATAAAGATATGGGATAATGGGTTCACCAAATTCAAGGAGGTGGATCCATCATGGAAAAGAAGAAGCGGGAGGAAGTCATTGAAGAGTGGAAAGGGCTGATAAGGGACTGTGAAAACAGGCCTGATGACGTGAGGTTCGATGACTGGTGCAGGAACGCCGGAGTCAGTAAGTCGAATTATTACTATTGGAAGCGCCGGATCCGGGAAGCGGACGGGGAAAAGCAGCTTCCGGCTGTCGTAAAGACAGGCCCGGAGACTTTAAGCAGTAAGAAAGACAGGTTTGTGGACGTTGAAGCGGGCGGCGTGAGGATACATGTGACGGAAAGCACGCCGATGGGGCTTTTAACAAAAGTCCCCGGGCGGTCACCGATGCTTAAGGATGCCACATGCTTTAAAAACGTATACATCGTGTGCGGCTTTACGGACTTAAGAAAAGGCATAGATTCCCTGGCAGAGGTCATCGCGGACAGGACGGACATCAGCCCGTCCGTGCCGGACACGCTGTTTCTCTTTTGCGGAAGGCGGCACGACAAGCTGAAAGGACTGGTGTGGGAAAAGGACGGATACCTTCTTCTGTATAAAAGACTGTCAGACGGATATTTCCAATCTGGGAGGTGACGGCCAGACCCAATGCTACACTCATTCTACAGCTTAAGCAATAAGATGGATAACATCCTAGCTGGATATTAGGAATATTAACCATAAATATATAGTAGTAGATTGATCGCAGTGCCGCCTTTTAGCATAAGTTTTTGTGATAGCAGGTTATGCTGATTAAAGAATGTGAGGATTTCCTTAAGTCGGAGAACTTTTTCAAAAGTATCTCTTGAAAAACCTGTTTCCCGTGCAACCTTGTTTAATGTTTTTTATCATAATGTGGCATTTAGTTCTATACATCCATTTTTCTGCAAGAAAACATTTGCGTTAAAGACGACATTCCATTGCTTGTCATATGATCCTGATACACTGTCTTTTGTAAAATAGCGCTTGCTGAACTTAATGTGACTTTTGCATTCCTTAAAGAAAGTTTCAGAAAGTCCAAGAGTATCCCGATAATAACTAAGAATAAAACCGGTCTTCTGATATAGGAACTGGTTATCATAAAGCGAAAGGTACTTTAGAAGCTTTTCCTCATTCAAAAATGACATAGAGGCAATATTGTCAATCACTTCTTCCGCACCGGAAATGCGTTCCATATTTTTTATTGAGTCAACAACAGTGCGTTCACGGTCGGAAATTCGGATACCGCCACTGAAAACAGGCGACTCGACACCAACATCAATCTTTGAGTGGATAAAGCGATAGGTATAGCCATCAAAGGAAAATTCTTTAAATTTACATTTTGATCCAACATACACATCATAAAATACCTGATCGGAAGTACCGTAGTATTCCATTGCTGTATGATTTGAAACGAAAGAATCTGCATTGATCGTACTGGCAATCTGGAATCGGTTAGCGACAGGGCTTCCGGTTTCACCGCTTATACATGTATAAAGATTGTTCCTTATTTTGACAATCATTTTATCCGCCAATAGCCGCTCCAGAGCGGAGTATGCACTGGATCGGTTATGGTAGTATTCATTAACATCCTGAACAGTAAATGTTGGTTTGTTCAGTAATTCATAGTATAAGTTCATGATATCACCCCTGTGGTTTAAAATTGGAGATATTTTAGCCTATCAAAGAAAGAAAATATCCACAAATAAACTATATATCTTATGATTAGGGTTGTCAAGTTTAAAATGGGATAGTTATTCTTTAATATGGGGGAATAAATGGAAAATAATAAACTGTGGCAGTGCAAGGGAAGTCATCATCTCGATTTAGACAAAACCCGTAAAACCAATCATTTTACGGATTTTATGCAAACATAGACTATCTCCGGGCAGTTGTTGATCCGTGGAATCCAAGTCGTGTTGGAAAGCCCACGGCTGATGACCATACTTCCGTAGCTGCCTGTATGGATGCCAGCAGTGTATTTTGGAAAGAATCCCTGCCCGGGGGCGTATAGACCCTGCCCGCCGACACGGATCTGTCCGCCATGTGCATGACCGGAAAAGACAAGATCAATACTGCGATAGGCAAGTTTTGGATCCTGAAGCATAAAATATTCCGGTCTGTGGGAGAGCAGTATCTTGTATCCGTCGGACTTCTGAAATTTCGACAGCCAGATATACTCCGAAGTCTGATAGGAGTACGCCGCTGCCGATAACCCGCCAAGATAAATACTGTCTGTCAGTTCTATATATCTATTATCAAGTATCATAATATCCGTCTTTTCGATATCTTTTAGCTGCACTGCGGGAGCGGCACACTCATGGTTTCCATAGGAAAGATAGGTCGGGGCAATCGCCGCACATTCATTCAGAAAATCCAAAGTGTTACCATATGAGACATGGCGGTAGTGCCTGTGCCGGACATAGCCGTTGACCAGATCCCCGGCAATACAGAGGCTGATCCCAAGTGCATTTGCAATCACTTCTAGCCGGTCTATTTTTGGGATTCTGGCACCGATTTCATATTTTTTTATCATGGAGAGGTTAATATCGGATTCCCGGCTTAAATCCTCTTGGGACATCCCACGCAGTCTGCGGAAAAGTTTGATCCGTCCAGCTATATTCTTTGAATGTATATAAAATAGAGCTTAATAAAGGTTTGATTTACATCTGGACAGCAATACAAAGAGATGTTCTACTAGGTCTGTGATGTATTTGGGAATCAAGTCCGATTATGATTTGGAGATTATGAAGGCTGGAGAAGATCTGTTTGATATCAATATCCTCCAATGACGCGCCATTTTTATATTTTCGGGTCATGGGATTATAAAACAGGGTTTTATAACCGCCAATCTGTGCATAATTATGAGATGTCCTTGAGCACGGAAAAAGCAATATTTCTGTCAGTTACGACCAAACCTTTTATTTTCAGCTAGATTTGTAATTTGATTTTCATAACTAAAGAAAGTATCTGCCATAAATTCACCATTGCTTTCAAAAAGAAAGAGACCTACAGGCCTCCTTCCCGGTCGCAGGCATCTCGAGTTTCTGCAACCTGATCACTTCAAACATTCTATGATATATCGCCATTTGTGTCAATAGAATTATTATAGTCGCCAGGGTTCTTTCTCATGATTCTTGCAACAGCGATAGTGGAAGAACTTGTTCTTATTAGCACGGATGAGCGTATGAGAAAAGAAGAATTACAATGCCAAGGTGAATTGCTGAAGGACGGCAGGATGGAAGAATAAAAGCAATTGTATAAAAATAGATATTATAGAAATAGCCTGAGCGGGATGCCCAGGCTGTTTTTGTGTGGGATATGTTTTGTTTTTACTGTTATGTCAGTGTGTAGAAGCTTGTGATATATGTTTTACATCATTCATGGCTAACAGGTAATTGCAATACTGATTCATGCTGATTCCTTCCCGCTTGGCATTCAGGGAAAGTGAACGGTGGAGACTTTTTGGCATCCGGAGTTTGAATTGTCCGGAATATTCGACGGATTCATCTTCGGATGATGGCTCAGCAATGAGAAAGTTATCTTCAATAGCAGCTTTGAGCCAGGCTTTTTTTGCGTCAACGGCATTGGAAATAAGATCTTCTATTGTGTCGGCACAGGTCAGACAGCCGGGAAGATCGGGGAATTTTGCGGTGAAGCCACCCTCCTCGTTATCAGGGATGATTTCCATGCGATAAGGTAATTCCATATAGTAATCAATATTTTTATTCATCATTTTCCTCGCTTTCTTCATTTTCTATGATCTTTTTCACTTCTTCCACATAGACACGTTTTATCGGGTCGTGCTGTGGTATCGTAATCGGAGGCATTCCTTCCTTGCGAAAGGTTTTGTGGCTGCTCCCGCCGGACGGCCCTTTCATGGTATATCCGTAGTAGTCGAGGATCTTTCGGATTTCTTCGAAGCGGAGACCCTTATCCAAGGATTTTATCCGTTGTAGTAATTTTGCAAATTGTGACATGGTCACATCCTGAATATCATTATAAGTGGTGTCATATACGATGTCAATAGAGGGAATAAAAACAGAAGTTATTGCAAACCGCGCCGAAAAATTCTATAATACAGTATTATGGAGCAGAAGACGAATTATCCGGACAACGAAATACTTGAGAATCTGCAGCAGGTCTTTGAGGAGACCCTGTCAGTGTATGCGTTCTGTTATGGCAGACCGTATGTCAGTCTGCTTTCGCCCCGGGCGGAGGGGAGCATACTGGAATTGGCAGAGCAGGCTGTGTCAAAGGAAGAGCGGCAGCTTCTGGTCGCTTCTTTTTCCGATCATCCGATTGAGAATATTATCATAGGGGAGAGTGCGCTTTCCTATGCGAAAAACTGTGCAGTGGCGATCCGGGACAACCGGGGCCGCTGCATTGCTGTGTGGATTTTTGTGGCGTTTTGTTCGGATCTGATGAAGGACGGGGAGCAGACGCTTCTGCCCGAAGGGATCCGTCGGACAACGGAAAAGGACTTCGAGGATTCCATGCCGATGGTGGAGCGGATGGGGAGCATGTATTTTTCGCTTCATGACCGTGAGGTATCCTTAAACAGCGAAGTCGAGGAGCTTACCGGCGTCAGGAAAGCATTAGACCGCGAGCGCCGCAGGAACGAAGTGCTCGGGGAAATATTAGAGCTGCTCGAATCGGACCAGGATTTTTCCAAGGTGATCGACAACATTCTTCATATCGCGGGAGAATATGTCGGAGCGTCGGACGCGAACCTGCTGCGGATGCACCAGAGCACGGGCAGGGTCGATATGATCTGCGAGTGGAAGGCGAACAAGGACGACCAGGATCTGATGATGCGGTTTATCAATTTAGAGCCGCGCCAGCTTCCGTTTTTCAATGACAGGCCGTATACGATTTCGTCGGGGGCGTCGCTTCCGAGGGAGTTCGCGGATTTCTTTGCCAAATACGATATTACCGCAGGCATCTTCTTACCGCTTGAGATCAATGGGCGGGTGTCGATGTATGTCTGCTTTTTGATGATCAAAAAGCCCCGGCAGTGGGCGGTGGAGGAGCTGCATTTCTTCAATTCGATCAAACGGGTGATGCAGTCGATCCTGAACCGCCGCATGACCAAAAATTCGCTGGCCGGATCCTATGCGGCGCTGGATGCGATTTTGGACAACAACGGCTGCGGCATTTGTGTTGCCGTGCCCGGTGAAAAGGACTATCTCTATTCCAACGAATTGTTCGGGGAGATGCTTTCCGATGCCAAGGACGCACAGGATTTTGCCAATCTGATCGCGGATGTCAAGGAAGAGACGGCTGAGGTCAAGGAATATTTCGCGGAGAGCGCGAAGCGGTGGTTCCATATCCAGATGGCGACGATCAATTGGGTGGACGGGCGCAGGGTGCGGCTATCCACGCTGTTTGAGATCACTGAGTCCAAGCTGTATCTTGAGCGGATGAAGCGCGCTTCTTATACGGATTATCTGACCGGGCTTTACAACCGCCAGCGGTTTGAGAGCGATTTTGCGATGCTGATCAAGGATGCGATCCGCGCGGACGAAAGCGGCAGCTTCCTGTATCTGAATCTGGATGATTTCAAGGATATCAATGGCGGTCCGGGGCTTCGCGTCGGTGACAGCTTATTAAAGGATGCGGCAAAGGCGCTTCTGGCGATCTGCCGTTCCAAAGCGACCTGTTACCGGATCGGCGGTGATGAGTTCGGCATGCTTGTAGCGTATTCCGAACAAGAGCACGCAAAGCATCTGGTAGAAACGATTCAGCACCGTTTTGAACAGCCGTGGAGGATCGGAGAGGAAGAATATCACTGCACGATGAGTCTCGGCGTGGTATCATTCCCGCATGACGGCACAGAGGTGGACGAGCTGATGCAGCGCGCGCAGCTTGCATTATCGATTGCGAAAAAGAACGGACGCGGGCAGGCAGAATATTACAGCCTTGCGGATGAGGAAGGCAATGCCAAGCGTCTGGAGATGGAAAACGCGATGCGCGATGCCGTCAATGATGGCTGCGGCGAATTTGAAGTGTACTATCAGCCGCTGATGGACGCGTCTGATCCGAAGCACGGCTGCATCGGGGCGGAGGCTCTGGTGCGCTGGAATTCCAAGGCGCTCGGTTTTGTCAAGCCCGACGAATTTATTCCGATGGCGGAATATTTGGGGCTGATCGTGCCGATCGGCTGGCATGTGCTCCATCAGGCCTGCCGCAGCTGCAAGCAGTGGAACGATTTTGGCAACCCTGATTTTACGATCAGCGTGAATCTGTCTGTCGTGCAGCTGATGCAGAGTGATGTCGTGAGCGTGATCCGCAGCATCGTTGAAGAGACCGGGATCAATCCCAAGCGCCTGATCCTGGAGATCACGGAGAGCGTGGCGATCCACGATATGCAAAAGATCAAGGCAGTCCTGCAGGAGATCCGCGATATGGGGATCAGCATCGCGCTGGATGATTTTGGCACGGGCTATTCTTCGCTGAGCCGTCTGAAAGAACTGCCGCTGGATGAGATCAAGATTGACAAGAGCTTTGTCGACGGACTGACCGAAGATGAGTTTTCGGATGCGTTCGTTGAGACGGTGACGAATCTCGCCGACACGATCAGTGTCAATGTCGTCGTAGAGGGCGTTGAGCAGGAAAAGCAGGCGCGGGAGCTTGACAATATGAAGGTCGATATGTTCCAGGGCTATCTGTTTGACAAGCCGTTGACCGAGGAAGAGTTTGAGAGAAAATATATGCTGAAATAATAAGTCATGCAAAATGCATCAGTATTTTTGAGATTTGTTGTTTTGACGGCATAACTCCTTATTTCAGATCTTCCACCTCAAAACTTACCTCATACTCCTTCGACTGCGGCCATTCCGCCACAATTTTTTCTATGAGTGCAGTGCGGTCTGAATCTTTATTGCCTGTCAGTATCGCCAAATATTCACAATCCCCATTCCGTGACACGATATCGCTGGAACCAAGCGACAGCGTCAGATGCTCAAAAAAGCTGTCCGCGTCTGCGGGCAAAACGGATGAGCCGTCACCCTTTGGCACGATCACGAACCGGACGAACAGCACATGCATCGGATGTGCCTGCGAGAAGCGGACGAAAAAGCGGTAGATCACGCCGAGCTTTTCAAAACTGAGCGTGTAGGCTCCTTTGTCGACATTCCGCTCGCCGAGGATCATGCGTAGGTTTGACAGACTGGCGATGTCCGCCTTTTCCGACGCGGCATTGGAAGCGGAGCCTTTGCGGTAAAAGGCATAGCCGTGCTTGCCGTTCTGCTTGACATTGTAAAGCGCCTTGTCCGCTTTCTGGTAGAGCGAGGTAAAATCTGCCCCGCCATCCGGCACGCGCACCGCGCCGATCGAGGTGCCGAGGGGGATGTTCATGTCGTCGCCCATATAGGAGCGGGCGGACAGCACAAGCTCATCGTTGATATAGCGGGCAATGTCCGCAACTTTCTGTTCTTCAACGTTTCCATGGAGAAAAGCGATAAACTCGTCGCCGCCCATGCGCCCTGCGAGGTCGTCAGGCTGGATGGATGCTTTGATCAGTTCGGAAAAGCAGATCAGGATCCAGTCGCCCATATCGTGTCCGTAAATGTCATTGACCAGCTTGAAGCTGTCGAGATCGAGCATCATCAGGACTCCTGCGCTGCCATCGGCACAGAGCCTGCCGATCTCGCTTTCGGAAGCCGCTTTGTTCAGCAGTCCGGTCATTGCGTCGGTCGTCACCCGCTGCTGCAGACCGCGGACGCGCTCGGCGTGCTTCTGCAATTCACGGATCAGCCACACGAAGAATGAGAAAAACAGCAGGATCACAAAGAGCAGGTACGCCTTGAAATAAAACCGCTCAAACAGCTGGGATTCTTTCTCGACAGAAAAGCTCTCTTCCCGCGTCACTTCGCCGGTCGTCTCATCCAAAAGCTGCACATGAAGCTTGTAATCCCCATAGGGCAGATTGGTGTAATCGAGAGGCTTCAGTTCGTTCTGATAGCAGGTAATGCCGGTGTCCTCGGCGCCTTCCAGATAGATGTGGATCAGCGGATTGGACATTGTAAAATTCAGCACCGCGACCTGGATCTGGATTCTGCCTGAGACTGCGGGGATATGGAATGTGCCGTTGGTTTCAGGCACGGCCTTCCCAGCCGCTAAAATCGAGCTGACCCGGATCTGGTAGTCGTCGTTGAACGCATTGTAATCCACTGTGGAGATCCGCCGCACGCCGTCGGTGCAGCAGAGGTAGAGCAAGTCGTCTTCGGCGGCGTTCCAGGCGTTTGCGGTCAGGGTCGTAAAGAACCCGCGGGAGCGGTTTAGCAGCACATAGAGATAATCTTTTTTATCGGCCAGCAGATCATTTTCCCGCACCAGATAAATGCCTGCGGAGGAACAGATCCACGCGATCCCGTCATCGGTGATGTGGATATCGTAATTGTTGCTGTACGGGAAATTGGAAAGCTTTTTGATCTCACGCCGGTTGTCGTGGTAAATCGCGTTGCTGGTCACATACAGATACCCGTCCTTGCACTTGATGATCCGCAGGACGACAAGCGTGTCCAGGCCATTTTTGCTGTCAATCGTGCCCGCGACCTTGTCATCCCGGATGATAAAAATACCTCCGCCGTCAGATGCCGCAAGGATGCTGCCGTCGTCGCGCTCCATCATCGAAAGGATCTGCGGTGTCGAAAGGCCGTCCGCTTCGCCGATGGCCTGCTTTACTTTTCCGTTTTTAATGAAATTGATCCCGGAAACGCTCGCTGCGGCAATCCGTCCGTCCGACAGCTCGATCGCCAGGCGGAACTCTCCGCCGACCGTGCCGTTTTTTTCATTATAAGTCGTGATATCGCCGTCGGGAGCGATCTGCGCCAGGCCGTCCGGACCGTAGCTGCTGACCCAGATATTGCCCTTGCTGTCTTCCGTAATATGGCGGATCCGCACATGCTCAAAGCGGGAGAGCCAGTCAAAGGATTCTTTGCGGTAAGAGGACAGATTTATCGCTTCCAGCCCGTCGTTTGTGGCAATGTAAAGGATGCCGTTTCGCACGAGCAGGCTGTTGACAACGCTTGCGTTAAGACCAGCTTTTTTGAAAATGTCTTCGAACGGATTCCAGGAGTAACGGAGGATGCCCTGCTTGTTGGATGCGAACCAGATATTGCCCTGGTAATCCACGATCACATCGGAAATCGAGCTATCAAAGCCCGTGACAGTCAGGGCAGTCGGCTGAGCGGTCTTGCCGTCCCAAAAACCGAATCCGCTTTCACAGCAGAAAAAGAAACCGCCGGCATCGGCATTGTAGATCAGGTCGTTGAAAAAGGAGGCGGGCGAAAAAGATACGCGTGCGCCCTTGACGATTCTTTCACCTTCGAGCGTGATATTGATCGCGTAGGATGAAGTCGTCCCGACCAGATAATGATTTCCGCCGTCGCAGGCAACAGCGCGGTAATCGATGCCGTCTTCTTTGTGCAGTGTCGTTTTTTTGATGAGCCTGCCGTCCTTTATGAAAAATAATGTGCCCGAACCGGATACGCCCGCGATCGTGCCGTCCTCATTTTCGGCAAACGAGTGAACACCGCTCATATCCGTCCATTTGTCAAAGGTCTCCACCGTGCCGTCGGGATGAACGACCGACAGCAGGGCGACCGTTCCGACATAGATGTCGCCGTTTTTGTCTTCGCAGATGGCGCGGATCGCATTGGCGGCAAGTCCGTCTTCGGTCGTGTAAAATGTAATCTGTCCGGTCTTCGGATCGTAGCAGGCGATGCCGCTGTCATTGGTTCCGATCCACAGGCGGTCGTGGGAATCGACATACATTTGCATGACATTGTTGATGCGCTCGTCCAGATCAGGCTTTGTGAAAACAGACCCGTCATAACGGTAAAGTCCCGAATAAGTGCCCGCCCAGATAAAGCCGTCGGAAGTCTGCGCGATCGCGTTGATCTCAGCGGAATCCAGACCGTCGTCGGTATTGTAGGTGACCGCGGCGTATTCCGTGGCGTAATCCGCGGCATATACGGTATCCGTCTGATGGAACAGCAAAAATGTCCCGAAAAGCGGAATGATAACGGCGGTCAGGGCCGATATGGATTTTATGCGCGTCAAAAGCCGCTTGAAGCATTCGATCAGCCCGCAGGCAATGATAATGGAAAACGCCTTGTCGGGCATATCGACAAAGGCTTCGCCTAAGATACTGTAAATCAGGGGAACACGGATATCGCCGGAGATCATATCGATCAGGGCATCGCCCCAGATATTGCCGGTGTAGCCATCGTAGAGAATGATATTGAGCACTGTGGAAAGGATCACGCTGACCAGTCCCGCCAGCATAGCGGTAGAAATCACCGTAAATGCTTCCCGGGTGCGGTTCCGCGGAAAGAAGATGCCGACCACGAGCCCGACGCCGGCGCTGACGATGATATAATATAAAGAAGAAAAATCATCCATCCCGCGCAGAATGCTGCACGCGCCCCCGGCGATCATGCCTGCGGCGGGGCCGAGCTGGATCGCCGCAATAAAGGTGCCGATGCAGTCGAGCCAGAACGGAAGCGACAGCCTTTCTGCCAGCTTGCTGCCGCCATAGTTGATCATCACACAAAAAATGACCAGCAGGATATTTGCGCGACCCGCCGGGAAGCTCCGGCGTATCTTCAGATGGGTCAGTTTTTGTAAGGATTCCGTCAGCATGGCGCTCGTTCCTTTCAAAAGGATATACAAAATGTTTTTATCAGTTTAGCATATCAGGGGAATGGTCTGCAATAGATATTATTTGGGTTTCCGGGATGGATGTGTTATACTGATCCTGGTGCTGCCAAAGACGGTAGGCGGTTAGCCCCATTCTGAACGAAAGGAGGTAAAAATCCAATCGGAAAGGTGGGGATGCGTATGGTGACATGGAATGAGTTGATCCAGTTCGTGATCATGCTCGCCGCAGTTGCGACGCTTGCTTATATTATAGGCAAAAGAAAATGACCGCCCTCAGCCAAGGTTTGCGGTCATTTTAACCAAAACTTTGGGCTAACCGTCTACTACGGCAGCACCGTTTATAATATAGCATGGATGGGGAGAAAATGCAATGTGATTGGCGCAATCTGGCAACATTAATATATGTCATATGTGCTGGGAGGATATATCGTCAACCGTTACGCAGGAAATTTCCGAGAACTGCCGGAGCTGCTTGTCGTTCGTGAGGAAGAGGTCGCAGCCGGCGATAACCGCTGTCGCAAGCTGCAGGGAGTCCATGCCCTTGAAACTGAGGTATTCTGCACGGATTCGAGCTGCTTTTTCAGCAATAGGGCGGTCTATGCTCATTACATTAATGCACATTGTCGTGATGAAATGATTAAACGCGTCAATCAAGGCCAGATCGTCGTTACGATATGGCAGAGGGAAATACTCCGCGATGGTTGCCACGGAGGTGACAAATTCAGCATTCGAATGCTCTGTGAAGAATTGTGCCATAATGCCATAAAAAGATTCGCTTTTCTCTAAAAAATAGATCAGCGGCGAAGTGTCGAGGAATATTTTAGAATCGGTCATTGTCGCGCATCTCCTTTATGTAACTGTCAATTTCTTCGGCTGTCCTTCCGGTTGGTTTTGCATTGGCGCTATGCCATGCAAGGTATTCCGTGCGCTGGTCGGCAACGGATAATTCCTTCGTTGGTTCGTTGATGATAATTGTCACGGTCCGTCCGCTGAACGGACGGAGGTCATCCGATACAATGGAGTTTCCCTGTATCCTGCCCTGCAATGCTGCTAACATATTTTCTCCTTTCGTTGCTTTAGAAGCCCTGTGAGCCGTTTTGGCTGCCTTGGGGTATTATTTTTGACTACCACTTTGACTACCAGCAGGGGTAAAAAAGGGGGTGTTTCGGCGAATTATGATAAACTTCAATAAAAGGGGTGTGGGTACTGTGAAGCCAGTGCTTACAATGGTTAGCGGTACTTATATGAACGATGGTAAACATTGGCAAATAAAAATGCGGAGGATGGGACTTGAACCCACACGACATTGCTGCCACTAGATCCTTAGTCTAGCTCGTCTGCCAGTTCCGACACCTCCGCATTCGTCCGTTGAACGCAACGACTATATTACCAAAGACCCGGAAAAAAGTCAAGAAAGTTGCGGTCAGAAACAAATTTTTTTTCACAAACGCGAAAATTATGCTATACTAATACGGCAACTTTGCAGGATTGGCATGGGAGAAAAGTTTTGGCGATCAAACAAAAGCGTGTCAGTATTCGGAAATTGGAAGAAGGGATGAAGCTCGGTCAGCAGATCAGGGATGCGACAGGACGGGTCTTGATCCAGCAGGGGACACAGCTTGAAGGGCATTATATCCAGTACTTGGAGGAGCATGGCATCAACTCCATCATCATCCAGGAGGGTGAGGAGGACGGACCGCAGGTGCAGCTTTCGGACAAGGCAAAGCGCGCCGTTGAGCGGACGAGGGTGGATGATCCGGTCAAGGTTTCGCTGCGTGAAGATGTCAAAAAGCGTGTCGGCGAGGGCGTGCAGTTTTTATTTGACAATACGGAGTCCAAGAATTTTTTGGAGACGACGAACAATGTTTCCGAGGAATTGACGCGGGCGATCACCAAGTATGACGCTGTGGCGATCGATATTGCGCAGCTTAAAGTTTCAGATGAATACACATTCAAGCACAGCGTGGATGTGGCTTCCCTGTCGATGATCATTGGCAAGAAATACGGGCTGAAGAGGGACGAGATCCGGGAGATCGGTATTGCGGGACTGCTGCATGATGTCGGCAAGTCCAAGATCCCAAAGCAGATTTTAAACAAGCCTGACCGTCTGACCGATGAGGAATTTCATCAGATGAAGTTCCATTCCTTGTATGGTTACAAGATTTTGGAAGAAAACAACGGATTTTCCGTCGGCATCAAAAGCGGCGTGCTCCAGCACCATGAAAAGATGAATGGAAAGGGTTATCCGATGTCGGTCGGCGGAGCGAAGATCCATCCGTTTGCGCGGATCATTTCGGTTGCGGATGTTTACGACGCATTGGTCACGGAACGCCCTTATAAAAAAGGTTTTCCGAAGAAGGACGCGATCGAGATCATTATGACGATGACCGATGACCTGGATATGAAAGCGATGAAGAGCTTTCTGACGAGCGTGATCCTCTATCCGGTGGACAGCATCGTCAGGCTTTCAAACGGCGAATACGGCAAGGTCGTTGAAAACAATCCCGATTACCCATTACGCCCCAAAGTCGTGGCGACCGAGACAGGCGCTGTGTACGATCTGAACAATGATGTCCACTGCCAGAGCATTGTGATTCTATAATATTTGGTATATAATATTTTAAATTTTTGTTGACTTCGGAGGAAAAATCAGTATAATTATCTAGTACGGCTTGAGACAGAGCCGCTTTATATGGGAAATGCACGAGTGGCGGAATTGGCAGACGCGCAGGCTTCAGGTGCCTGTGGTCGTTAAGATCGTGTGGGTTCAAGTCCCACCTCGTGCATTTTTTGTGTATAATTGAGAAAACATTTCAAAACGACAAGGGAGGAATGATTATGTCATTATTCAAGAGCAAGCAATTCAGTTCGGTGATCGAGTGGGCGGATCCCGAGGAGGGAGTGCTGTTTCACCGATTTGACAATATCGAGCTCAAAAAAGGGTCGGTCTGCATCCTGCGCCCGGGGCAGGATGTGATCATTGTCAGCAACGGCGAGGTCAACGGCGTATTTACAAAGGACGGACGCTACAATGTGGAGTCGGACATTATTCCGTTTCTGTCTACGGCTGCGGGCATTAAGTTCGGCTTTGACAGCGGACGGCGCATTGAAGCGGTTTTCGTCAACACCAAGGATATTTTGCAGAACTGGGGCACGCGCAGTCCGATCAATATCGAATTTCCGGGACTGCCGGGAGGCATACCGGTACGGGCAAACGGCAATTTTGTCTGCCATGTCGATGAGGAGAAATACCCGGTTCTTGTCGAAAACATCGCCGGTATCCAGACCGAATTTACGGTAGAGGATCTGCGGGAACGGTTGCTCGGATCGATCGAACAGTCGCTGATGCAGCATATTTCCCAGCTCGCGGGGACGATTCAGACCCTGCAGTCACAGGTGAGTACGATTTCGGCGGAGATTCTGCCGGAGATCGATGCGGAGACATCAAAATACGGCATCCGTATCCGTGATTTCAAGGTGATGAGCTTTTCCTATCCCGAAGGCGTGCAGGAGAAGCTCGAACAGGCCGCGGGTATCGGATTGCTGGGGAACAACATCGCGGCTTACCAGCAGGTGGCGCTGGCAGACGGCTTGCGCGAAGGCGGCGGAGCTGCAGGCATGGCAGGCATGTTTGTCGGTGCTCAGGCAGGCGCGCAGATGGGACAGAATTTCGTGGCAGGCGCAGCCCAGAACGCGGCAGGCGCAACTCAGAATGCAGTAGGCGGTGCCGGAATGGGCGCAGCACAAAACGCGGCGGGAGCGGCACAGCAGCCGTCAGGCGGCGGTTTCTGCATTAAGTGCGGGACAGCGCTTCCGGCAGGCGCGGCATTCTGCCCGTCCTGTGGTAACAAGGTCGGTGCGTAAGCGTCGGGCAGTGTTTCACATCATTGGTATTTGAAAATGGCAGTTGACAAATGGGAGGTGGCGGTCAATGAGGTCATGCCCGAATTGCGGAGGCGGTCTGAAATTTGACATCGGATCGCAGAAATTAAAATGTCCAAGCTGCAGCAGCATGTTTCCGGTGGGGGAGATACCGGAGGTGCGGGCGGCAAAGGCGGACGGGACGATGGATGCGATGATCTTTTCCTGCCCGCAGTGCGGCGGGGAGGTCTGGTCTACATCAGAGACAGCGGCAGGCTTCTGTTCATTCTGCGGCGCGTCCGTGCAGCTTGAAGGCCGGATGGCGGCGGAAAAGATGCCCGAGCAGATCATTCCGTTTCAGATTACCGGAAAGGAATGCGGCAAACGGTTCCGCGAGCATGTGAAAAAATATTTCTTTTCGCCGTCCGATTTGAGCCAGGAAAACGCGAAAATGGAATTCCGCGGGATCTATATGCCTTATTGGGATTATACGGTGCACCAGGAAGCGCATATCGACCGGGAATACAGGGATGAGCATCGCAGCGGCGATTACCGGATCGTCCGGTACTATGATTTTGACTGGGATCTGAATGAGGATATCGAAGCGATCCAGCACGATGCGTCGCGCTCGTTCAATGATGATGTCGGAGTGGCGATCGCGCCGTTTGAACCGGAAAAACGGGTGGCGTTTGACTCCGGCTATATGGAAGGCTTCTATGGCGATGTGGCGGATACGCAGTGGGAGGATTACGCCGATTTCGCGATTGATGAAGCGGTTGGTTATACGGAGCGCGCGATCCGAACCAAGACAAAGGGTACCCGTACGGACAAGGGACCGACCGGCAATGATGAGTTTCATGGCCGGATTATAAAGCGTCAGCTTTCGCTGTTTCCGGTCTGGTTTTTGTCATACCGTTCCGGCAACCGGGTCGCGTATTCGGCGGTCAATGGACAGACGGGAAAGGTACATGTGGATCTGCCGGTGTCGCCGGCCAAATTCGCGGGACTGACTGCGGCGATCACGGCGGTACTGTTTGTGTTCTTTTTGCAGCTTTTTACTCCATCGCCGCAGACGGATGTCGGGATCGCGATGATCATGTCGATTGCCGCGTCCGCAATTTTTACGGTGATGACGCAAAAGATCCTCGAACGGGATGAACTGCTGGAAAAGAAAGAGAAAAAAGAGGGAAGCAATCGAAAAAAAGGACTGATTTTAGGCTGCACAGGCAGCTGCCTGATCGTCATTGTCCTTTTCGTATCGATTCTTGTGGGTTTGGTTTTCTTTATTGAAATAGCGGCAGCAGTGATCGCGCTATGGGCACTGGTCCGTTATTTGCAGAGGAACAAGCTGTTTGTCAAGGCAAACGGACAGGGCGTGTTCCCGTCGCCGCTTCTGGCATTTGCCGCGGCGCTTTTGGGCATTGCCGTGGTTTTGTGGAATCCGGTTTCCGATTTCTGGTACTACGGCATCACGGCGCTGGCAATGGCAGCGGCCGCGATCTCTCTCGGTTCGATCATTGCGCTGCGGAATATGCTTTCGACGAGGCGCTTGCCGCAGTTTGACACGCACAAAGGAGGTGATCACCGTGCAAGGTAAACAGAAAAAGCAGGGAAGAACGCCTTTTGCGCGGCTGGAATCAGGCAGGCACGCCCGCTGTGCGGGATGGAAGATGAGAATGGCATTTTTCGGTCTGCTGGCGGTTCTGTTGTGTGCGATAGTGCCGGGCAACGCGGTCTGTGCCGCGGAGGAGCTGACGGAAACGGCGGACGAATTAAACGGTGCGTCAGATGAACTGTCTGATCCGGCGGACGGGACTGACGAAGCGTACGGAGATGCGGATGCGCAGGAGCAGAGCATCGAACTGGCATACAAGAGCGACAAGAGCGGGAAGACGCTGGTCGTAGAGGACGGGGAGAACCTGTTTTCCGATAGTGAGATCCGGCAGTTTATAGAATCCGCCTCAGGCGTGCTGGAATATGCGAATGTCTATATCGTGACTTCAAGCGAAGAAAATTACGAAGGGTACGCGAAACGGCTGATTGACGATACCTTTGGCAACGGCTCGGATTCGACCTTGTTTATGATCAACATGAATCCGCGGAAGCTCTATATTTTCTCGGAAGGACAGGCGAAAAAGACACTGACGAAGGACAAGGCGCGGACGGTCACCGACAATATTTACCGTCAGGCGAGCCTCGGAGCGTACTATGCCTGCGCCGAGAAAGCGCTACGCCAGGAAGCGACGCTGCTTTCGGGAGGACGGATATTGGAGCCGATGAAGTATATCGGCGATTTCTTCCTCGCGTTTATGGTCGCCATCCTGCTGGTATTCGGGCAGACATTCTGGCTGCGTCCGAGGGAGAAGCGGGAAGTGATCGCCGGCATCGACGAAGCGGTGCTGGCAGCGATCGCATCGGGCATTGCGTTCAGCTTCAGCCGGGAGGAAAAGATTTACGATCCGCCAAGCAGCAGTGATTCCGGCTCCGGAGGAGGAGGCGGATTCAGCGGCGGTGATTCTGGTGCCGGCGGCGGGCATTCGTTTTAAACGGATGTCCGCTTACAGTTTGCGCATACGGTCAGGATTGATCGCATAGGTCATTGCAGTTTCCCGCGTGATGCGCCCTTCGTGGTAAAGCTCCTTTAAGCTGTCGTCCATCGAGCGCATCCCGCCGCCGGTTCCCGAATAGATCATACCGTC
Source organism: Lachnospiraceae bacterium (assembly GCA_017470735.1). Lineage (GTDB taxonomy): Bacteria > Bacillota > Clostridia > Lachnospirales > Lachnospiraceae > RGIG4930. Next base: position 23,929 of record JAFUYB010000053.1, read on the forward strand.
AATCTGGTAGATCTTGTTGTCGCGGATCATGTTGCGGATCGCGGGCGTGACGGTCATGATCTCAAAGACCGGCACGATGCTGTTGTCGATGGTCGGCACGAGCTGCTGCGAGACGACGGCATGCAGCACGGTCGAAAGCTGTACCGCGATCTGGTGCTGCTGGTTTGCCGGGAACACATCGATAATACGGTTGATCGTATTGGCGGCACCGATCGTATGCAGCGTGGACAGCAGCAGGTGTCCGGTTTCCGCGGCCGTCATTGCGACAGAAATCGTTTCAAAATCACGCATCTCACCAAGCAGGATGACATCGGGACTTTGGCGGAGCGCCGCGCGCAGGGCGGCGACATAGCTTTCGGTATCGACGACAACCTCGCGCTGGCTGACGATGCTTTTTTTGTGCCGGTGCAGATACTCGATCGGGTCTTCAAGAGTGATGATGTGCGCTTCCCGCTTTTCGTTGATATCTTCAATGATACACGAAAGTGTCGTGGATTTGCCCGAGCCGGCCTGGCCGGTCACGAGCACCATGCCGTTGGAGAAATTGCCGAGGTCGATGATCTCCTGCGGGATGTGCAGCTTTGACGGATCGGGCAGCTCAAAGCTGATGATACGCATAACCGCGGACAATGCGCCCCTCTGTTTGTAGGCGCAGACACGGAATCTTGAGAATCCGGGGATCGCAAGGGAAAAGTCGTCGTCGCCGCGGTCGATCAGGATGCGGATATCACGGTCGGCAAGGCGGTAGATTTCCCGCAGCAGTTCTTCCGTCTGCGCCGGGAATACCTTTTCTCCGCCGTCCATATTGATCACGCCGTTCTTGCGGAAGGACACCGGTATACCTGCGACGATGAACACATCGGATGCGCGTTCCCGTACTGCCCGCTCTAAGATCTGCTCGATTCTCGTTTTCTCTTCCATAGTAGTCACCTCGTGTATGGTCGTTTGTTGTCAAAATAATTACCGTATGACATTTACGGTATCGTCGCCCTCCCAATTCTTGGTGGCGATTGTTTTAAACTCCGAAAACCGGTAGGCATTGGTTTCTTTGTCGTATTTAAAGACAACGGACAGCGCCTGGATATCGGAAAGCTCATACTGGCGGCTGATTTTTGTTTCTAGTGTATCCGGGGTGGCATTGTCGGCTGTATCCGCTGCATCCGGTTCTGTGCCGGCTGCATTATTTCCACTGCTTGCCGCCGCCTTTCGGTTCAGCTCCGCTAAGTCCGTCTCCGCCTGGTTTGCCGCGGCATAATAGGCGTCGCGGCTGCTTTTGGTCAGTCCTGCCTGATGCCATTCGTTTTCCGCCTGCACGAGTGCGATCGCGGAAAAGGTGAACAGGCACAAAATCAGGAACACGACTAGAAGCAGTGAGATGCCGATATTCGCGGGTGGCGAAGCGTTGTTGCGTTCTGTGTTCATAAAAAGAAGCTCCTGTCACTTATGGCGATGGTTGCTTTGCGTGATTGACGGACAGACTGTACACCTCGTCGCCATTCACATTGCGAAAGGTCAGATCGGCGTTTAGCATGTCGTCCGTTTCCGTCAATTGTACCGTCTCGACCTGCGCGAGCGTGCTCTTTGCCGTCGGCAGGTAATTGTCGTTAAAGTAGATCGAGATTTCATAGGGATCGGATTCCTGCGAAAGCTCCGCGTATTCATATACCCGCCCGATCTGCTGGGATACTTCCTCGATCGAGTTGGAGGTCCGTACCAGCTCCGCCGTGTCCGAGCAGATGTTCAATGCGTGGTTCAGCGCCTTGGCGCGTTCGCTCTGGATGTGCGCCTGCACGAAAATGGTAATGCACACGGACGCCGCCAATGTAAAAAACAAGATCGCGACGACAAGCTCCATCAGAAAGAGAGAGGAAGCAGACGCTCTTTTTCGCTTTAATTCCGCATTCATGGTGTTCCTCCGGTTGATGTATCCGTGCTCTGGCCTGTTGCCGCAGCTGTCCCCGGTGTCTTGCTGCTTTCCGTGAAGCTGTTATCGACAACCAGATCCCCCGCATACACGCCGACCCGCGCTGTCGCCGTCTGTCCGTCGTTGTCCGTGCAGGAGAAAGACAGCAGGCGGTCTCCGGCGACCTCTACATTGAAATCCGCGATCTCGAGGATCGCCTGGCCGGAGGATGCGGTGAAATTCGCTTCCATGCCGTCCTTGATGAACAGCTCCCTCAACGCGCCGTTTGCCGCGTAAATATAAGTAGCGTACCAGTCATCGCCGAATTTTTCCTTCATCACGACTGCCTTAGAACCGTCAAAGGTCGTCACGCCGATCCGCCCGTTGTCGTGCTGGTGGATCTTCTCGCGGATGTAGGAGAGCGAGGTGTTGGCGTTGTAATTCATGGCCGCGTCGGCAACCGTCCGCTGGTATACCTGCGCCGCGAAAAGAATGACGATCAGCGCAGAAAGTGTGAATGCAAAAAAAATCATAACAGGAAATACAAATTCAATTTGCCGGTTTTTTGAAACAGGTTTCCGCATATTGTTACTTTCCTTGGTGTTACCTTAAAATAGTGCGGTTTTCGGCGCGTTCGAGGATATTATTCTTCATCTCCTCTTTCTTTTCTAACACCGCATACACGGTCTCCTGCGCGAAGCCGATTGCCTTTTGCGCAGGCGTGCGGGTGTCTTCGGGATGCAGCTCGATGATCGTCACATCGGGAATAATGTTCTGCGCCCGCACCTGATAATCCACATAAAACAGGTCTTCATTGTAATACAGTCCGTAATCCGAGCGGATGGCCTCAAGGGATTCCGGATAATGTCCGGTCGTGGCGTAGCAGTAGACGATGTCGCGGGAGAGCGCGTCGGTCAGGCTTTCCTTCTGTCTTTTGGTGGAGCCTTTGCTTAAAGAACCCGTGCCGACCACAAAAAGCACGATGACCATCGTAAACAGCAGCAGGGTCGGAAGCAGTGAGGCAAGCGTGCCGGTATGCCGTTTGGTTGTGATATAAGAAAACCGTGCCATAAATCAACTCCCCGGCACTCCCGGGACAGATGCTTAAAAACCAGCAGCACATCCCGGCAGCATTCCCATTACAATGTCGCCATAATCCCAAGCAGCGGGAACATTACGGACAGCAGGATCACACCGACCACGACCGAGAGCACGACGATCAGCGCGGGCTCTAAAACCGCCAGCCGGTTGGAGATTTTTGTGTCTATTTCATCTTGGTAAAGCGTTGCGATCTGCCCCATGACCTGGTCGAGCGAACCGGTCTTGTTGCCGATTGAGGTCAGGCGCGAATACACGCCGGTAAAAATGCTCGTCTCGTGAAGCGCGTCGGAAAGCGATGTGCCCTCCAGCATCTTGGCGCGGCACTTGTCAAGCTTCTTGCCAAAGTCTTTATCTTCGTTCAATTCCGCCACCAACTCAAAGCCGCGGTCAGGCGAGAGTCCGCTCCGCAGGATCAAAGACATGCCGTCCGCAAAACGGCAGGAGGCGATGCGGTCGTTCAGTTCCCTTGTCGCCTTGAACCGTCTTGTAACTCTTCTCGATAAGGCTTTTCCGGCATCGGTCTTGACGCAGAAGAACGCAAAGATAATGATGACGGCGAGCAGGATTACAAACAGCAGCGCGTAGGTGCTGATGAAGTTGGACGCTGCCATCAGTCCCGCGGCAAAGCCTGTCATTTCGGTGCCGAGCTGGCGGAATACCTGGTTGAAGATCGGCATCACACGCACCAGCAGAATGATAATGACCGCAATGATCATGCCCGACATGATCAGAGGGTAGGTGACCGCGCTCTGGATCGACTGCCGCAGCTGTTCCTCGCGGCTGTAATGCTCTTCAAGCGCTTCCATGACCTCATCGAGATTGCCGGTTTCCTCGCCGATCGCGACCATATGGATCATATAGTCGGGAAAAGCTTCCGTAGCGGCCAGGCCGACCGAAAGCTGCCCGGTCAGATGCACGGTCTCCACGATGATCTCGACGATTTGCCGGTCCGCGCCGGTGGAGAAGTCATCCTCCATCATTTCCACGCCCTCGATCGAGGAAATGCCGGACTTTAAGATCAGAGCCATCTGCCCGCAGAAATAGGACAGCTCCAGATAAGAGAGCGGACGGATTTTTTTCCGGCGGCTCTTTTTGGGCTTCTTTGCCCGTGGCTCCTTTTTTGGTTTTTCGGTTTTTATTTTTGCTCTTTTTCGTGGCATAATCTTTCCCGTCATCGGAATGCCTTAAGACGCGCTGTCCGGCGTCTGCGGCAATCCCTGCACTTAAGCCAAGATCAATAGGTATATTTTGTCGTGTAATTGCTGCCGTCTCCGACATAATCCTTCACCGATTCGTCGTCGTTGTTGGCGGCAAGCGTCGGATCCATCAGAGACCAGTTCTGGCCGTTAAACTGGATGATGTCGTCCACCCAGCCCTGCTCCGCCAGATAGACGGAAATCCATGCGTGGTAGGCCGTGCCCGAATAGCCGACCTCCAGCTTGGTCGGGACGCTCTGGGAACGCAGCATGGCGCTCATGACCGAAGCGTAATCGAAGCAGATGCCGGTCTTGGATTCTAAGGTCGCGTCCACATCGGGGATATAGTTGACCGAAATGTCGGCCGCCTTTTCATTGTCATAGGAAATATTTTCGGTGACATATTCGTACACATTGGTCACGAAATCCAGGTCATCCGAGGAGTCATTGGAAATATCGACGCCCAAAGAGACCGCGGCGGAATCCGGTGTGTAATTGACATACTGGTTCGGATAGAGGTACGGGCGGAATTCGTCCGTCAGTGCCACATCCACGGGCTGTGAAAGCCCAACGGAATACATATCATCCGAAACGTGCTCCAGCACATCGATCTGGTACGAACCGTCGCCGCCGGTCAGAGGCAATGTCTGGTAATCGCCGATCGGCAGGGGATACTGATACAAAGTGCCGTCGGGATTCGTGATCTGTACCTGGATCTTGTCCGCGGCACCAGTGTATTTGACCATCACATAGCCGTCTGCCGTGTTGGAAGCATCGATGGAAATGGTATCGCCGCCGTAGACCACCTCGCCGGAGGCTTCCGGCATCAGCGTGGATGTCGTCGTCTCGCGTGTGCCGCCGGATGAGTCGTTGCTTTTGGCTTTGCCGCCGCCTTTGGAGCATCCTGAAAGGATGAGCGCGCCGGAAAGCGCAGTGACGCAAAGCAGTGATAAAAATTGTCGTTTCATTGGTTCCCCTCCTGATTCATAATGACCTGCCGCCGGAATATGGCGGATGTCCGTTTTATTTATGGTTTACGACCGCGTGCAGGACATTGCCGGTGCGGTCAGGTATGTACACATTCAGGTAATCATCCGGATACTGGAAGATCAGCTCACCGATGATCGCGTTGTAGGATGCAGGTTCAACCTTGTTGCCCGCCGAATCGAGGGCGTATATCCGCTTCCAGTTGACGCCGCTGCCCGTATCCTTGATGTACAGATACACCTTGTCGTCCACGGTCTTGCTCGAAACCAGTTCCGGCACATCGCGGTCTACGCCGGTCACATTGGTTGTCTCGACGACCGTACGCTTGTTGAGGAAGTTGACCGTCACATCCATCTGCCCATTGGCAGTCGGCAGAATATAATAGCTCTTTTTTCCGTCCTGCAGGACAGGCATGACCTTGTCGCCGATCTGCGCCGTCGCCGTGTCCACGGGAATGAACGAATCGATAGTGAAAGTGTATTTCAACTGCCCGCTTTTCGCTGCCGCCTTGTCGATGTCGAGCGTGTATTCCGGCGTGATCGTAAACAGCGGAATCGCGGCAAAGCAGAGGATGATGAAAAACACAAAATACCGCTGCAATGCGTGTCTCTGCATCCGGTATTCATTGTACTCGATCAGTGTCACAAGCGGAATCGTGTTTGGTTTGCGTCCTTCCTCATAAAAGACGAATTCTAAAAGCCGCTCGGCATCGTCCAGAGAAAAATCCGGTATTTTCGGACGGCCTTTGGGCGGGACAATGTCCATCGCATCGGCAAGCACCTCGCACATTTCGATGTTCATATTGTTCATCCACTTGATGAAATTCTCCGACCGGTTGAGCCGGCTGATCGAGTGCAGGGCGTTTAAATAGATATCAAGGAGCGTATCCTGCACTAACGCCTTGTCCCAAAGATAGCTGTATGCCAGCTTGTACTGCTCTTCGTAAGTAATGGCAAAAAGACTCGCAAAGGCATTGCTGTCTTGGAGTCTGGCATCTTTCACAAGGGATGCAATATATTTGAAATCGATACTTGCCAAAGGAGCAACACCTTCCTTTGCCTGGATAATCCAAAAACGCCGTTACAATGCCATCCGCTGGCGGAACAGCTGTACGCGTGTCCGCTTCGTGTCGAGCATCTGCAGCTTCTGCGCGCCGATCAGCGCGATGTCCTCCTGCGTGAAGGTCACGGAAAGAGGCAGGGGTTCGAGCTGTTCTTCTTCGATCAGCTCCTCAAACGGAATGATTTCCTGCAGCAGCTTTTCATTTTCGCTCTGTTCTTCTTCGACAGCGGCTTCGCCGCGGACTTTCTCGGTCAGACGGTTGGATGAAAGAGCAATCAACCGCGTGATCGAGGTGATATCGTCCCGCGCGGCATAGGCCACGCCAAATTCGTACTCGATGTGATGGTTCTTGGTATTGGCATTGTAATCCCGCACTTTATCCGCCAGGCGGTCCAAAAAGACCGCGAGATGCAGATCGGAGCTTTTTTCATATAATATAATGAAGCGGTTGCCGCCGTTGCGTCCGACGATGCATTCGTCCAGTGAAGCCATCGACAGAATGATCGAAAAGGCGCGGATCAGGTTGTTGCCCTCAACGCGTCCATAGTTGGAGTTGACCTCTTTTAATGAAGTCAATTCGATCATCGCGGCGCCCATCTCGCCCGGAATGTCCTTGTCAGCGTATTCATCGATGATCGAGTCGATCGAATAGCGGTTGGCGATCCGCGCGACCGAGTCGGTATTGGCGGCTGCGGTCAGGCTCGCTAAATTTTCGTTCTGTTTTGAGTATAGGGAGAAATCGACAAAGATGCAAGCAAAACTCAAAAAAAGTGATACCCAAAGGAAAATACACAGATGCATGACATTTTTATCCGTGGTGATCTGCTGGTAGATATCGCTTGCGATGACGATTTGGTAGAAGCAGACGCCTGCGAAGGCCATGAAGACGACGAGTTCTAAGGTTTTCATTTGGTCGAATTTTTTCATTTGTACACACACCTTTCTCAGCACAATAGAACTTTAGCTGTCTACTCCACACATAGTAGACTCTTGCATCAACTTAAATGCCGATGGCGATATCGAGGAAAAATTCGCTGTCGGTTGTCGAAATTCGTAAAGTTCCGTTATATTTATCGACCGTTTCGCGGATTGACTGAAGACCTATTCCGTGATGTTTTTCTTTTTTTGACGAAAAAGTGGGATTTTCGCCGGTTGTATCTAAAATCAACTCACCGTCATAGCTGTTTGAGGAGACGATGTAGAGCATCGAATCGTTCTGGATGCGGATGGAGATCGAAAATTTCCGCGCGGCGACAGGGGCGTCCTTGGCGGCGTCGATCGCGTTTTCCATGATGTTGCCGAGCAGGGAACAGAATTCCGGATCGCTCATGGGAAGCGGACGGGGCAGGTCGACCTGCAGGCTGGCGATCACGCCTTCTTCGGCGGCGCGGGTCTCGTAATAATTCAGAACGGCGTTGATCGCCGGATTTTTGCAGTATTTTTGCATGATCGTGCCGGCGCTTTCTTTGGCGTATTCACGGATGTAGCTGCGCAGACCTTCGGTATCGCCGGAGGCCGCAAGCTGTGAGAGCAGGTGCAGCGTATGCTTGAAGTCGTGGCGGGCGTGGCGGTCGGATTCGATCTGTGACAGCAGGCTCTTGTACTGCAGGCTTTGGATATCAGAAAGCCGCTGCGCCTCTTTGTACTCGCTGATGTGAATGTATTCCAGCAGGTAGGAGTAAAAGATCGAGGTCAGGTAAGCGTAGAGGACGAACAGGGAGACCGAGAAAAACAGGTAGGTGCCGTATTGCGAATAGGCGTGCAGGACACGGTAATCATTCGGCAGCATCGCGATATTCAGCCCGAGAAACAATATCGGTACGGAAAGCCAACCCATCCAGAGGCTTTCCGGCGTATAGTGAGGTGAAAAAATACGGCTGTCCCATTTTGCGACGACGAAATACGCATAGAGGCAGAGCGCGATATTTAAAACCAGGTGCATCGTAAATTCATTTACCCCGAAGGACATCGTGACATGCTTCGGGTGAGCCGCCGCATCGATCAGGCTGGTGATATTTGCCGGAAACATCATCAATACCACTGCCCACAGGTAGACGGTCAGGCTCCGCGCGGGCGTCAGATCGACGGAGAAGAAAAATATCGGAAAATAAATCGCGAAAAAGACCAGAAGCGCCCGGTTGTCGATCAGAAAGGTGTGCGTCTGTATCAGTGACATTGCCGGTACGCAGGCGAGGCTGAAAACGGCGCAGTCAAGCACCAGTACCGTCGTGGAAATACGCAGGGCAGGTTTTGCGATGATGTAGGCGCAGAAAAAGACACAGAGCAGCTCAAATAAGGCGGAAAGGCTGTTGTAATCGGAAAAACCGTTCATTATTTCTGCCCCTCCCGAAGCTGGTCAAACATGTAATTCTGCCATTGCTGCTCGATCTGTCCCGCTTCCCTTACCTTGATCGGGAATGAGGTGCCGTCGGTCAGGGAGCAGCTCCCTTTTTCGATGCGGCGGATCTGGTCCATATTGACGACGATCCCTTTGTTGATGATCAAAAAGCGCTTGTCCCCGTTGACAGACCCGAGGAATTCTTTGGTGGTCATCCGTGTCGTATATTCTTCGCCGCTGCGCGCTTTGATATGCAGGTAATGTCCCTGGCTCTGCGTCCAGACCAGTTCGGAGAGCGGCAGGCGGATTTCCTGGCGGTTGGACAAGAAAGAAATGTACTTTGTCAGCTCAGGAAGCACTTTTTCGGCATCCGCTAAAAGCGTCGTCACCCGCTCCTGGGAGATCGGCTTGACGAGATAATCAAAGGCGTGGAAGCGAAACGCTTCGGGCATATTTTCCCTGCTTGTCGTGCAGAAAATGATCATCGTGCTTTCGGAGGTGCCGCGGATCTTGCGGGCAAGCTCCAGCCCGTCGGTTTCATCGATGTAGATATCCAGAAATACGATCTGGTAGGAATCCGGGGAAAACGCCGATAAAAAGGAAGCGCTGTCAGAGAACCCGTCGACCGTCATGGAGATGCCGAGACTGTCCGCGGACAGCGCAAGCAGGTCGCGCAGTGTGCGGATAGCTTCTATTTCGTCGTCTACAACAGCAACTCGCATGGCAATCCCCCTTTTTGCGTTCACATTTTGCCAGAGCCTTCGCCATAGCCGTCCAGGCTGTGCTGAACCGTTTCCGCTATGGAGAATTAAATGCTATTATAATTCATTTTCAGGGGAAAGAAAAGTGGTGGGAATATTTGAAAATAAAAAACGCCGGCGGCCACGGGATATGTGGGACCGCCGACGGAGAAGTTTTATAAGAGCGGGAACAGCACCAGTGCGATGATCACGCCGAATACGCCCTGGAGCAAATTGAACGGAAGACCCGCTGCGGCGGCAGGGGGACCGTAAAGCGCGCTTTCAAACAGAAAGTAGCCGAGCACCATGCAGATTTCCCCTGCAATGCCTGCCAAAGCCAGATGCAGGCGATCACGGGCGCGGAGCGTATGCAGTAATTTGGTATAGAGCAGGCTTGCGGTCAGCGCGGTCACGCCTTTGATGACCAGCGTCGCCGGGGCATACACGAGGTAGCCCGAGAGCAGATCCGCAAGGGCGCTGCCTGCCCCCGCGGCAAAGGTGCCGTACACCGGACCGAGCAAAAAGCCCGACAGCAGGACCAACCCGTCGCCGGGATGGATGTATCCGCCGGTCGCCGGAACCGGGAGCTTGATGATCATCGTGCTCACTGCCGTCAGCGCGGTCAGCAGGGCGGTGATGGTCAGGCGTTGGACTTTGTCTGTGGGGTATAATTTCATAATCATTCTCCTTGTAAACTTGTAACCTGGGAAAAATGCATATATATTATCATTCCGGAACGCTCTCGCTTCGGCACTCACGCAACGGTACTAAATTCGTGCCTTGCACTCATTAAGTGCCGGCGTTCGTAACGATCCGTAATAATATATGTATGCATTTTTCCCAATATACTTTCTGTAAATTTTAGATTAACGGTACTACAGATATCCTAGCACAAATATTTTGGAGAGTAAAATAGAAAATAATTATTACCACCGATAGTCACAAGGGAAATTTTGTGGTATGATATTTGAAGTGTGGAAAGAGGGGCCTTTTTATAGAAGATAATGGTGTGTGTTTTGGCTGGCTTGTGTGTGGCGAGGTGAAAGATGTTTTATCCGGAAAAAGGGAAAAAATATGTGCGGATTCGCAAGAATCACCGGAACTATCAGGAAGAGATGCTGAAGAAACGTTGGATAAAGACGGCTGTTATTTTAGTGATCGTAGTTGCACTTGTCGGGGCAGGCGTCTTTTTTCGCGTGCCGCAGAAGCTCGCGACGGCAGCGGTAAATGTCTATGGGCAGCTGCAGAGCGGAAAAAAGGTGACGAAAAAGGAGCCAAAGGCAGCGACAGAACCGGAGCAGGAAGAGGTCGTTGAGGAGCCGGAGGAGGAAGTGATCGAGCCTGCCACGCTGATTTTTACGGGCGATGTGGAGTTGTCCACCTATGTGCAGGCGAATTATGACGCGTCCGGGATCGATGGCGTGACGAGCGCGGCGCTCCGCAAAGAGCTTAAAGCGGCGGATATTGCGGCGGTCAACAATGAATTCGCTTTCTCCGAGCGCGGTACGGCGGCGGACAAGCAGTACACCTTCCGTGTCGCGCCGCATTATGTGTCAGCGCTCAATGAATTAGGGATTGATGTCGCGGGACTTGCCAACAATCATTCTTTGGATTACGGGCAGGACGCGCTTTTGGATACGATTCAGACCTTAAACGACGCAGGCATTGACAATACCGGCGCAGGCAACAGCATGGATGAGGCGGCGCGGCTTGTCGTCAAAGAGATTGACGGCATCCGCTATGGCTTTTTGGCGTGTTCGCGGGTGATTCCCTATGCGAGCTGGGATGTGCGCAATGTACAGCCGGGCTTGTTTACCTGCTATGACCCGTCGGAGCTGATCGCGCGGACGCAGGCGGCAAAGGAGCAGTGCGATTATCTGTTTGTGCTTGTCCATTGGGGAATCGAGCATACGACACAGCTTGAAGCCTACCAGAGCCAGATCGGACAGGCGGTGATCGATGCCGGCGCGGATGCGGTCATCGGCGCGCATCCCCATGTGCTGCAGGGGATCGAATATTACAACGGCAAGCCGATCTTTTACAGCCTCGGCAATTTCATTTTCAATCAGGACATTGACCAGACGGCGATCGTCAAAGTGACAGCCGATCCGGAGGCAGGATTGAGCTTTTCCCTGATTCCGGCCTATGCTCGCAACGCCACGACGCGCCTTGCCAGCGAGACCGAAGCGGCAGGCTACGACAAGACCGAAGAAATACTGAATACATTGCGTGAGTTATCACCCAATGTAGAAATAGACGAAAACGGAAATATGTCAGAAAGATAATGTTGTAATCAGAAAAGTGAGCGTGTGATGAGATAATAAGGAGTTTTCTTTAAGTGAAATGGAGATGAAATCGCCGCTTACTTGAGACACGATTTTACACCATGAACCAAAGCCGTCGGTGAATGGTGCAGAAAATCGATGTCGATGTTAGCGGGGAGTTCATCGGAATGGTCTGAGCGCAGAAAAATCCTTATTATCTCATCATACGCGCAGTTTCCGGAAAAGAAAGGAAAATCTTAAATGCAACACCTAATGAGCCCAATGGATATGACAGTCGACGAGCTTGAAGACCTGATGCGGCTGGCAGAGTCCATCGAATCGGATCCGGCGAAATACGCCCACGCCTGTGACGGCCGCATTCTCGCGACCTGTTTTTATGAACCCTCCACCCGTACCCGCTTATCCTTTGAATCGGCGATGCTGCGGCTTGGCGGGCAGGTGCTCGGCTTTGCGGACGCGGATTCCTCATCAGCGGCAAAAGGAGAGAGCGTTTCCGATACGATACGGATCGTTTCCTCTTATGCGGACATCTGTGCCATGCGCCATCCCAAGGAAGGCGCTCCGCTGGTTGCGTCTTCAAGATCCCTGATCCCGGTTATCAATGCGGGGGACGGCGGACACGAGCATCCGACCCAGACTCTGACGGATCTTTATACGATCCACAGCTTAAAAGGCGGCATCGGCCATTTGACGATCGGACTGTGCGGCGACCTCAAATTCGGCCGTACCGTCCATTCCCTGATCAATGCGCTGGTGCGTTATCCGGATATTACCTTTGTGCTGATCTCACCGGAAGAGCTTAAAATTCCAAGCTATCTCCGTGAGGATGTGCTGATGGCGAACCATATCCCGTTCACCGAAGTGGAAAAACTCGAAGACGCGATGCCCGACCTTGACATCCTCTATATGACGCGTGTCCAGAAAGAGCGTTTCTTCAATGAAGAAGATTACCTGCGGATGAAAGGGTTCTACATTTTAGATAAAGAAAAACTGACCCTTGCAAAAGAGGATATGCTCATCCTCCATCCGCTCCCCCGCGTCAATGAAATCTCCGTGGAAGTCGACGACGACCCGCGTGCGGTGTACTTTAAGCAGGCGAAGAAGGGAGTCTTTATTCGTCAAGCACTCATTTTACGACTGCTTGAGATAGCGTAAATGATAGATAGCAATTTATATTTATAATTTCACAGGATTGTAAGCCGCTGGAATGGTCTGAGTGCAGAAAAGCACCCAATCATTTTAGCGGCATAGCAAGAGAAAGGAACGATATGCTCAACATCAGCGGCATCAACGAAGGCTATGTCCTCGACCACATCCGTGCGGGAATGAGCCTCCAAATCTACCACGACCTCAAGCTCGACACCCTCGAAGACTGCATGGTCGCGATGATCACCAATGCAAAAAGCAACAAAATGGGGCGCAAAGACATCATCAAAGTCGAATGCCCGATCGATGCAATCGACCTTGACATTCTCGGATATCTCGACCACAATATCACGGTCAACATCATCAAAGACGACCGGATCGTCGAAAAGCGCGCGCTGGCATTGCCCAAGCAGATCAAAAATGTCATCCGCTGCAAGAATCCGCGCTGCATCACAAGCATCGAGCAGGAGCTGGACCAGATTTTCATTCTGACGGATGAAGAGCGTGAGATTTACCGCTGCAAATACTGTGAAGAGCGTTACCGCGGGCACCACCGGAGGCATGCGTCAAAACGCTAAATAGGCAAGATTTTCATATGTTCCTGATGCGGCAAATGATGGCACGCTGATGGAACAAGAGACAAATGGTAAGGAGCAACAGATGAAAAAGATACACGGACTGTTTGAAGAACTGGATTACCGGATTTTACAGGGCGGCATCGACGGCGATATTACGGAATTGATCTACGATTCCCGGAAAGCGTGCGAGGGCTGCCTGTTTGTATGTATCAGCGGTGCCAATGTGGACGGGCATTCTTACGCGTCGGCGGTGGCGGACAATGGCGCGAAGGTGATCGTCGTGGAAAAGCCGGTGGATGTCCGCAGCGATGTGACGGTCGTGCAGGTGACGGATACGCGTGAGGCGCTGGCCAAGCTGTCAGCCGCGTATTTCGATCATCCGGCAAAAGAGGTCCGCTGCATCGGGATTACCGGAACCAAAGGCAAGACTACGACGACCTACATGGTGCGGTCGATATTGGAGAACGCAGGCTACCATGTCGGACTGATCGGAACGATCGAGACGATCGTCGGTGACGAACATACGCCGGCGCTTAACACGACGCCGGAGTCTTACGCGATACAAAAGGATCTGCGCAAGATGGCGGATGCCGGGCAGGATGTCTGCGTGATGGAGGTGTCTTCGCAAGGGCTGATGATGCACCGTGTGGACGGGATGACCTTTGAGGTCGGCATTTTTACCAATATCGAGCCGGATCATATCGGACCGAATGAGCACAAGGATTTTGACGACTATCTTCACTGCAAGAGCCTGCTGTTTAAAAAGTGCAGGCTGGGTATTTTCAATGCGGATGATGCGCATCTGCGGGAGATCCTTGTGGGACACACCTGCGAGGTGAAGACCTGCGGTTTCGCGGAAAATGCGGATATCCGTGCCGTTCACAAAAAGTTGCTGACTGAAAACGGGTCGCTTGGCGTTTCCTATGATACAGTCGGCGATGTGGCGGCTCATTTTGAGGTGCCGCTGCCGGGGACATTTTCCGTGTACAATTCCCTGACGGCGATCGCGATCTGCCATCATTTCGGGGTAGGCGTGGACGAAATGCAAAAGGCGCTCGACCGTGTCCATGTCAAGGGCAGGATCGAACCGGTCAGGATTTCGGATAAGTTTACATTATTGATCGATTACGCGCACAATGCGATGAGCCTGAAAAGCCTGCTGATGACCTTGCGGGACTACGAGCCAACACGGCTGGTCTGCCTGTTCGGCTGCGGCGGCAACCGTTCCAAGCTGCGGCGGTTTGAGATGGGCGAGGTATCGGGCGAACTGGCGGATTTTACGATCATCACTTCCGACAATCCGCGGTTTGAAGAACCGGCAGCGATCATTGAGGATATTAAGAGCGGGATCAGCAAGACCGATGGTGAATTCATCGCGATAGAAGACCGGAAAGAGGCGATCCGTTACGCGATCGAAAACGCGCAGGACGGCGATGTGATCGTGCTCGCAGGAAAAGGACATGAGGATTACCAGGAGATCCGCGGGAAAAAGCATCATATGGATGAGCGGGATCTGATCGCTGAGATCGTTGCAGAGGGCACGCCGTTTATCGGGCGCCTGGAAGGGGCTGATTCGTAAAGCCATGCAGTACGCGGATATTATTATTGATATCAGTCACGAACGGCTGGACCGGAGCTTTCAGTACCGGATACCGGAGGAGCTTTGCCCGTCCATCCGTATCGGTTCGGTTGTCGCCGTGCCATTCGGAAATGGCGCACGCAACAGGCAGGGCTTCGTGGTCGGGCTGTCCGATGAGCCGAAGCTTCCCGAAGAAAAGATTCGCGATATTGTTTCCGTCAATGAGAAAAAGGTGCCGGTTGAGTCGCAGCTGATCGAGCTGGCGGGATGGATGCGGCAGCATTATGGCGGGACGCTGACGCAGAGTCTGTCAACGGTGCTTCCCGTCAAGAAAAAGGTGCAAAGGCGGAAGATTCAGCCGCGTGAGCCGGAGGCGGAGAGGGCAGAGGCAGAGAAGCTGCCCCGGAAGTCAGATGGGACAAACGGTTCGTTGGCGTCGGATGATGCCGTGCCGCCGTTAAATACGGCCCAGCAGAACGCGGCAGATACATTCCAAAAGGACTATGAAAACGGAGTCCGAAAGACCTACCTGCTGTTCGGCGTGACCGGAAGCGGCAAGACCCGTGTCTATCTGGAAATGATCGGGGCAGTGCTTGCTGCGGGAAGATCCGTGATCGTTCTGATACCGGAAATCGCATTGACCAGACAGAATATCGAACGCTTTTCGGAGCGGTTCGGTGATAGGGTGGCTGTCCTGCATTCAAGGCTGTCGGACGGCGAGAGATATGAAGTATATGAACGGGCAAAACGGGGCGACATCCGCATTGTCCTCGGACCGAGGAGTGCGCTGTTTGTGCCGTTTTCTTCGATTGGGCTGATCGTCGTGGATGAGGAGCATGAGACTTCTTACAAGAGCGAGCAGGTGCCAAAATACCATGCTCGGGAGGTCGCGCTGCAGAGGGCAAAAATGGCGGATGCTTCCGTCGTGCTTGGTTCGGCAACGCCCTCGGTGGACAGCCTGCTTCGCGTGAAAAATGGCGAATACCAAATGCTGTCTCTGCCCCAACGGGTGAAAGAACGTCCGCTGCCAAAGACGACGATTGTCGATATGAGGGAGGAATTAAAAGCCGGCAACCGCAGCATGATCTCGTCGCTGCTGCGGGAGAAGATTGCCGGACGGTTAGAACGGCAGGAGCAGGTATTGTTGTTTTTGAACCGCCGGGGAATGGCGGGCTTTGTCTCCTGCAGGTCGTGCGGTCAGGTCATCAAATGCCCGCACTGTGATGTCAGCCTGCATCAGCACCGGGACGGCATTCTGCGCTGCCATTATTGTGGCCACAACGAGCCGCAGCCCAAGACCTGCCGGTCGTGCGGGTCAAAATACATCGGAGGCTTTCGCGCGGGGACGCAGAGCATCGAAAACCTGCTGCAGAAGCTCTATCCCAAGGCGCGGATTTTGCGGATGGACGCGGACAGCACAAAGCACAAGGGCGACCATGACCGGATACTGTCGCAGTTTGCCGCGCATAAGGCGGATATCCTTTTGGGCACGCAGATGATCGTCAAGGGACACGATTTTTCTGATGTGACGCTGGTCGGCGTGCTGGCAGCGGATCTGTCGCTGCATGGGGGAGATTATACCGGCGGTGAGCGCACCTTTGATCTGCTTGTCCAGGCAGGCGGAAGGGCAGGACGGGGCGAACGGCAGGGAGAGGTCATCGTCCAGACTTACCAGCCTGACCATTACGCGATCACAGCGGCGGCAAAGGCGGATGTGAACGGTTTTGCCGAGAGAGAGCTTGCCTACCGCAGCCTGCTGCGTTATCCGCCGGTGGCGCATATTTTGCTGGTGCAGATTTTTTCCGGCGATCCGGAGGAAGGGCAGGCTGCCGCGCAGGAGATCCATGCGGTCGTGGCAGCGGAAAAAGGAAAAAAATTATCCGTAGCAAAACCCACGGCGGGAATGATCGCGAAAATGAAAGACCGCTATCGCTTCGCTGTGTATATCAAGGCAGCAGAGTACGACGCGCTGGTCGGGGTCAAGGATGTGATCGAGGCGCACACGAAGGAAGAGCCGTTTGCCGGGAGATTCTCCCGCACCCGTGTCTTTTTTGATTTTGACCCGCTGGGGATGTTTTGAGTTGGAAAAGTCGGAAAAACTAGCCAAAAAAAGTTGGAAAAGTCGGAAAAACCAGCTGAAAAAAGTTGGAAAAGTCGGAAAAACAAACGCGAAAAAAGTTGGAAAAGTCGGAAAAATGTGTTACAATCGTTGAAAATACAGGGAAAAGGGAGCTTCGATGATAGAGCGAAAAATCCAAACCGAGATTCGGCAGTGGCTGGATCGGGGAAAAAAGGCGTTGCTGGTGACAGGGGCGCGACAGATTGGAAAAACATACCTGATTCGTTCTGTGCTGGAAGACAGCGGATGTGACTACATGGAGTTCAACTTTATCGAAAATCCGGAGCTGATTCCGGCATTTGAAAACGCGAGGAATACGGAGGAACTATTGTTTCGGCTGGGAGCAGTCACATCACGGCCGCTGCCGGAAAAGGATGCGGTCATTTTTGTCGATGAGGTGCAGGAGTGCAAAGAGTTTGTGACGCGTATCAAATTTCTGGTGGAAGACGGCAGGTATCGGTATGTTTTGAGCGGGTCGCTTTTGGGAATTGAACTGGCGGATTTGCGTTCCGCACCGGTGGGTTATATGGACATTCTGGACATGTATCCGGTGGACTTGGAGGAATTTTTTGCCGCGCTCGGACTGTCCGAGGAAGTGTTCGCGTATGTGCGGGAATGTTTCTGGCGGCGCAGGGCAGTCAGTGAGGAAATCCATGCCCGCTTGATGGATGCTTTTTATCTGTACCTGCTGGTCGGCGGGATGCCGGAGGCAGTGCAGAGTTATCTGGATACCAATCGGATGAATGCCGTGACAGCCATCCACAGGCAGATCGTCCGTCTCTATTATGCGGATTTTTCAAAGTACGAGAAATCAGAAAAACTGCGTCTGCGTGAAATCTACGATGCGATTCCGAGCGAGCTTCAGGAGAAGAACAAGCGATTTTACATCAATCACATCGCCGGAAAAGCGGAATATGAGGATGTGAAAAATGATTTCCTGTGGCTGAAAAACGCGGGAGTGGCGATTCCCGTGTACAATGTGACCGAACCGAAGATACCGCTGAAAATCAGCGAAAAACGAAACCTTTTCAAGCTGTTTCTGTCGGATGTGGGACTGCTGACAAGCCAATACGAACCGAATGTGCGGATTTCCGTGCTGAACAAAAGTGCGGGAATCAACAACGGCGGGCTGTTTGAAAATGTGGTGGCACAGGAATTTTTGACGAGGCAGAAGACCATCTATTATTACAACAACAAGAAATCGGGCGAAGTCGATTTCGTGACAGAGCTGGACGGACAAGTGCTTCCCATCGAGGTGAAATCGGGAAAAGATTATAAACGGCACAGCGCGCTGACCAATCTGCTGTATCACCAAAATTACGGCATACCGGAAGCCTTTGTCCTGTGCGATGACAATCTGCGCCAGAAAGAGAAAGTCACCTATCTGCCGATATACATGCTGTTCTGCATCAAAGACACCCAGCTGGAAAATGACAGCTACCCGATGGATCTGTCAACGGTGCAGCTTTAGGAGGCCCCCTCTTTTTTGGCAAACATCACTTTCAGACTGTCAATATACGGCGGATAGGCAATGCCGTACTCGGTCACGATGGCGGTGATATCTTCGCTGTCCGTCACATCAAAGGCCGGATTGTAGATCTTGACATGCTGCGGTGCCATGCGCTTTTCATACCACATTTCCGTGACTTCTTCAGGCTTCCTCTGTTCGATAACGATCGCGTCGCCGTCCGGGGTATTCCGGTCGATCGTCGAGGTGGGCGCGCAGACATAAAAGGGCACGCCGTATTTTCTGGCGACAGCGGCGACGACGGAAGTGCCGATCTTGTTGGCGGTATCCCCATTTGCCGCAACCCGGTCGCACCCGACAAAGATTGCCTGGACCTTGCCCCGGCGCATCAGGGAGGCGGACATATTGTCGCAGAGCAAAGTCGTGTCAATGCCGGCTTCCTGCAGTTCAAACGCGGTCAGCCTTGCGCCCTGCAGCAGAGGGCGAGTCTCGTCACAGTAGACGGAAATGGTTAATCCCCGCTCCTTTGCGAGATACATCGGCGCCGTCGCCGTGCCGTAGCGGACGGTCGCGAGCTTTCCGGCGTTGCAGTGCGTCAGAATCCCGTCGCCGTCGTGAATCAGGGTAAGGCCGTGTTCCCCGATGCGGCGGCAGACCTCGATGTCCTCATGATAAATGGCCAGCGCTTCTTGTTTCAATGCTTCCAAAACCGCACTTTTCCAGTCGGCTGCATTTGCGTTATGAGTGTCAGCATGGCTGGATTCTGAAGTGTCAGCGGATGGTGTCTGCATATTCTGCATAGCACGGCGAAACACGCTGTCCATCCGTCCCAGCGCCCACGACAGATTGACCGCCGTAGGACGGGCGGCGTTTAAATATTCTTTGTGCTTCTGGAATTCTTCTGCGAACGCGTCCGGTTCTGTTTCATTGCTTCTCGCCGAAAGCACATACATCCCAAGTGCCGCCGTCACGCCGATCGCCGGCGCGCCCCGCACCTTCAGCAGATAGATCGCTTCGCGCATGTCCTCTGCGCGGGTCAGTGAAAGCAGACGGATCTCGTTTGGCAGAAGCGTCTGGTCAATGATCACAACAGCGGTATTCTCCTCGTCGAGGCATACCGTGTCAATGTTGTCGATGCTTGTCGGTTTCATAAAAGCTCCTTTGTGTTGAAGAATAATTGCCGGCAATCCACAGGACTGCATTGCCATGTATATTGCCATTACCATAGCATAACTGAAGCGGATTTGCCACATGAATTCCCGGAATTGGCTCTGATAATAAAATAGTTTTGTAGCTATGTCATCCTTTTTCTGATATAATCAAATGGATGTGCATGGAATGAATGCTGGAAATTATATGGAGGGATCCGGCGGCATCCCTGTCAGGAAAAGTGGAAAGCAAAAGGAGCCAAGTACTGTCCAACGAATACGAAGTATGAGTTGATGACAGCACTGGCATCCGGCAGTGTAAGTCAGATAATAAACTGTGGTTATTTTGAGGAGGAGACAATGGCACAGAGGACGGACATCAAAAAAGTACTGATCATCGGGTCGGGGCCGATCGTGATCGGGCAGGCGTGTGAGTTTGACTATTCCGGGACGCAGGCATGTAAGGCGCTGCGGAGCCTGGGTTATGAGATCGTGCTGGTAAATTCCAATCCGGCGACGATCATGACCGATCCCGAAATGGCAGACCGCACATACATCGAGCCGCTGAATGTCAAGCGCGTGACGGCGGTGATCGAAAAGGAGCGTCCGGACGCGCTGCTGCCGAATCTCGGCGGGCAGTCGGGCTTGAATCTCTGTGCGGAACTTTATAAAGCGGGCGTACTGGAAAAATACGGGGTGCAGGTCATCGGCGTGCAGGCGGACGCGATCGAGCGCGGTGAAGACCGTACCGAGTTTAAAAACACGATGGACAAGCTCGGCATTGCGATGGCGAGAAGCAAGGCATGTTACAGTGTGGATGAGGCGCTTGCCGAGGCGGACGAGCTGGGATACCCGGTGGTTCTGCGTCCCGCATATACGATGGGCGGAGCCGGCGGCGGTCTCGTGTACAACCGCGAAGAGTTAAAGGTCGTCTGTGAGCGAGGACTGCAGGCATCGCTGATCCATCAGGTATTGGTGGAAGAGTCGATTCTCGGCTGGGAGGAGCTGGAGCTGGAGGTCGTCCGTGACAAAGACAACAATATGATCACGGTCTGCTTCATTGAGAATGTCGATCCGGTCGGCGTCCATACCGGAGATTCGTTCTGCACGGCACCGATGCTGACGATCGATGAAGAGCTGCAAAAGGATTTGCAGGAGCAGGCGTACCGGATCGTCGAGCATATCGGTGTGATCGGCGGGACCAATGTCCAGTTTGCCCACGATCCCGTATCGGGGAGGGTCGTCGTCATTGAGATCAATCCGCGTACCTCGCGGTCATCCGCGCT
This sequence comes from Lachnospiraceae bacterium, assembly GCA_017470735.1. Taxonomy (GTDB): domain Bacteria; phylum Bacillota; class Clostridia; order Lachnospirales; family Lachnospiraceae; genus RGIG4930. The sequence goes on from JAFUYB010000053.1 coordinate 44,865, forward strand.
GGCTTCCAAAGCGACCGGATTCCCGATCGCGCTTGTATCTGCAAAGCTGGCGGCAGGACTGACGCTTGCCGATATTTCGGACAGCCGGTTCGGGACATTGGACAAATATGTGCCGACGGGCGACTATGTCGTGGTCAAATTCGCGCGGTGGGCGTTTGAGAAGTTCGAGGGAGTCGAAGACAAGCTCGGGACACAGATGCGCGCGGTGGGTGAAGTCATGAGCATCGGCAGGAGTTTCAAGGAGGCATTCCAAAAGGCGATCCGCTCCCTCGAAAAGGACCGCTACGGTCTGGGACATGTGAAGCATTTTGCGGACCAGTCCAAAGAGGAGCTGCTGCGCCAGCTGATCGAAGCATCGAGCGAGCGTTATTTTATTATCTATGAAGCACTGCGCAAGGGCGCTACGGTCGATCAGATCTTTGAGATCACCAAGGTCAAGCATTACTTCCTGGAGCAGATGAAGGAGCTGGTCGAGGAAGAAGAGGCATTGATCAGAGAATACGGGGCAGATGGTGCGGCCTGCGGCAGTCATGCGGACGGTTCTAAGGCGGATGGTGCGGACAAGGCCACGGATCGTTCCGTCGGGCGCGTGCCGGATGAGGCGGCGCTGCGGCAGGCAAAAGAAGATGGTTTCTCTGACAGATACTTGTCTGAAATCCTGTCCGTCTCAGAGGATGCGGTGCGGCATCAGCGTGAAGAACTGGGCATATTGGAAAGCTGGGATGGCGTGCATGTGTCGGGTACGCAGGACAGCGCCTATTATTATTCGACCTACTGCGGTAAAGGGGAGAATCCCGTTTCGGACAATAAAAATAAGATCCTGATCCTCGGCGGAGGGCCGAACCGCATCGGGCAGGGCATCGAGTTTGATTACTGCTGCGTCCATGCGGCGCAGGCACTTAAAAAGCTGGGCTTTGAGACGATTATCATTAACTGCAATCCGGAGACGGTTTCGACCGATTATGATACCTCGGACAAGCTGTATTTTGAGCCGCTGACGCTGGAGGACGTGCTGCAGATCTACCGGAAGGAAAATCCGGTGGGAGTGATCGCGCAGTTTGGCGGGCAGACGCCGCTGAACCTCTCGGCAAAGCTTAAGGAAGAGGGCGTCAACATTTTGGGGACCTCGCCGGAGGTCATTGACCTGGCGGAGGATCGCGATCTGTTCCGGCAGATGATGGAAAAACTGGACATTCCGATGGCGGAGTCCGGCATGGCGTCGACTGTCGAAGAGGCAAAGGCCATTGCCGCACGCATCGGCTATCCGGTAATGGTGCGTCCGTCATTCGTGCTTGGCGGGCGGGGCATGGAGGTCGTGCATGATGAGAAGAGCATGACCGAATACATGCAGGATGCGATCGGCGTGACGCCGGACCGTCCGATCCTGATCGACCGCTTTTTGCAGAATGCGATGGAATGCGAAGCGGACGCGATTTCTGACGGGACAGATGCTTTCGTTCCAGCGGTCATGGAGCATATCGAGCTGGCGGGCATCCATTCGGGTGACTCTGCCTGCATTATTCCGTCGAAGCATATTTCCGGGGAGCATCTGGCGACGATCCGTGAGTACACGAAAAAGATCGCGGTAGAGATGAATGTGGTCGGACTGATGAACATCCAGTACGCGATCGAGAACGATACGATTTACGTATTGGAGGCAAATCCCCGCGCGTCACGGACCGTGCCGCTGGTATCCAAAGTCTGCGGGATCCGCATGGTGCCGCTGGCGACGGAGATCATTACGGCGGATATCACAGGGAGAAAGTCGCCGGTCGGGGGGCTGGTAAAGAATGCTTCCAATGGGAACGGCGGTTCCGTTGGCGTGACACAGGCAGAGGGCGGCGCGAAGCCTTTGTTCTACGGCGTCAAAGAAGCGGTCTTTCCGTTCAATATGTTCCCGGAGGTGGATCCGGTGCTCGGACCGGAGATGCGTTCGACCGGAGAAGTGCTCGGCATCGCGGAGACGACCGGAGAGGCATTCTACAAGGCGCAGGAAGCAGCGGGATTTGTTCTGCCGCTGTCGGGCAAGGTGCTGATTTCCTTAAACGCGGCGGACAAAGACCATGCCGTGGAGCTGGCAAAGAGCTTTGTGGACAGCGGTTTTGAGATTCTGGCAACGCACCACACGGCACAGACGATCGAAGCAGCAGGGCTTCCGGTGCGCCGTGTCTTGAAAGAATATGAGGGACGCCCCAATGTAGAAGATATCATTACGAATGGCGAGGTGCAGCTGATCATCAATTCACCGATCGGCCGGGATGCCGAGCACGACGACGGGTATCTGCGGCGTGCGGCGGTCAAGGCACGCGTGCCATATATCACGACGGTCGCGGAAGGATTAGCCGCTGCGGAGGGGATCCATGTGGTAAAAGAAAATGGCGCCGGACGGATTCACGCGCTGCAGGAATTGTTCTGATCTGAACGCCGGACGCTGTGATCGGGCAGGTCAGATGAGTGCCTGAAACAATGCCTCGCACCCCTCGCGGATGTCATCGTAAGCCTGCGCAAAATCCCGCGTGTACCACGGGTCGGACACCTCGCGCGGGTGATCGGTGTAGTCGAGCAGCAGATGTAATTTCCCTTCCGGATCGCCAGGCCATATCCGGTTCATGAAATACCGGTTCTCATCATCCATGCCGACCAGCAGGTCAAATTCACCGTAATCGGACTGACGCATCCGGCGGGCGCGGTGCCCGCCGCCGTCGATGCCGTGTTTTTTCAGCTCTTTATACATCGGCGGATACATGCCGTTGCCAAGTTCCTCGGCGCTGGTGCCCTTTGATTCGATGTGAAACCGGTCAGAGACGCCCTCGCGCCGGACGATTTCTTTCATAACAAATTCCGCGCATGCGGAGCGGCAGATATTGCCGTGGCAGATGAATAATATTTTTGTCATAGTTTAGCCTAAAATCTCATGTACCCTTTCCTGGATCATCTTACTAACCAATCTCAATCTGTCTGATGAATAATTATATGCACCCACCCTTTGCAGGTTATATGTTAGCATCTTTCTCAATTTTTCTTTTAATCTGCTGTCAATTACCTTTTTTGCCTCCTCGATATAATCTTCATAGACACAGGGAAGCAAAGTCTCAGCATATTTTTTTAGGAGTTTCTCATTTGTCCAGTTTTCTTCTCCTGCCAAATTAAATAAGGAATTCCCATGGTCAAACATTGGAGCCGGAGCTATTATCTTGTTCGTTCTGCTATCAACTAACAATCCGAAATTGCCATAATGTCGATCAGTATTGTAGATCACAGCATCAAATACTATCATATCGTTAAGAGCATCTACATATTCAGATCCCAGCTTCTCGTAATACTCTCGTACCGCCTTCATTCCACCAGTTTTTACTATACGGCCGATGGGAACAAATGATATATCTTTACTCGTAAATAACTCACATACAGAACACATGTGTTTTTTCCATTTTGAGATCTTGTACGGAACAACATTCATATCTAAAGCTGTCCCAATCTCATAAGCATATAATTCCGAAAATGGTTCGTTTCCCGTATTGGATGCTCCCGATGTAGCTCCTTTGTATAGATAAACTTTTCCGGAAATTCTTCTCCAGCATTTCGGAAGCATTCCGTTTGTTGTAAACTCCGGAGATGATGCCAGCGAAGACCTCGCACTGCTGCCGTATCCTGTAAAAGCAATCATGGCAAGAATACGGCTGAAATTATTCTCATAGAGATTATTATCTTCAAATGTTCCCTCAAATCCGTCTTCTACTACCCAATAGGAATCATTCAAAGATACCCCCCTGCATACCAAAATAACATCCATAGGTCTGTTGGCATTAAGTCCGCACTTTGCAAGGAAAGCATTAACATAGGCCCGGTTTTTCGGGATAGTCCTGTTTTTCAACCAAGAAGCAAGCCCCTTATCGCTAAGTTCCATACCTAAAGGTAAAAGATGTTTCTTCCCTTCATTGATCCATGTGATCTGTAACACCGGATCAGAAAGATTCTCAATGATTTTAAACTTTAATAGATTTGTGTTAAACAGTTTTAAAAAGTATTCCATAAAGATGCTCCGTGGCAGATGAATAAAAATTCCAATTGTACAATCCGTGTAATTGTGCTAAAATAAAAATGTTATCGAAATCAAGAACAAAGGGTGTCTGATGTGTACCGCCTGAGGGAGTGGCAGCTCCCACAGGCAGGGCATGGTAAACACACTACCACACGATACAGTCTTTCGGCTGCGATACACGCCTGTTATTGTACCACAAGAATTAGTATATGGCAAAGCAGGCAGTTTCATTGTATTTGCGGTTTGAAGCAATCTCTGCGCATTGCGGGGTGTCGGTGTGGATGTACCGGCACCCCGTTCTTGGTTTCCTGCAAATGATTGTGGGAAATTGGGATTGGAAGGCTGTCCGGAGGCAGATGTTTCAGTCTGTTTTTGGACGGCTTTTTTGTACCTTGACAATGTGCACAGGGATTGCTTTTTTTGATACAGAAAAATGCATAATCGGGTTTTCTTGCTATATGATTTCAGCGGCAGCAACGCAAACAATTTCAGATGGGAGGAACCGGTTATGGCAGTACGAAACAGTGGGACAAACAAGGCTTGCAAAGCGAAACAGGACACCTACGGCATGGGTGACATTGTGACGGCAGAGGCGATGATCCAGGCGTGCCGGAAGAGGGGCAGGATCGTCTGGGCATACGGGCGGGTCAGCACCGACGCGCAGGAACTCGAGAGGCAGAACCATGTGTTTGAAGGGCTGGGGATTGACGACGAGCACCGTTTCAATGAAAAGAAATCGGGCAAAGATTTTGACCGTCCCGTATTCCGGGAGCTGATGGAAAAAGTGGAGCCGGGAGACCTGATCGTATGTCGTTCGGTTGACCGGTTCGGCAGGAATCTGATTGAGAATGAGCGGCTGAGAAACGAGATCACATTTGGGAAAAATGTTGGGATCGCTTTTACGGATTCGCCGCTTCTGAACCGCACCGGAGACCAATCCACGATGGGCTACCTGATGTCCAGCATTATGTATATTTTTCAGTCGTTTTTTGCGGAAACGGAGCGGAATTCCATCCTGCAGAGGACGGCGGAGGGCAGGAGGATTGCAATGGAAAATGGCGTGAAATTCGGACGGCCGTCATATAGGATTCCGGAGAAATTCCGCGAAATAAAAGATGATATCATTGACGGCCGGATTTCCATCAATCAGGCAAAGAAACAATTGGGAATCAATTACAGGACATTGAAAAAGTGGCTGCGTACGGCGCGAAAGGAAGAGTTATCAGACATGCTTCGGATCAGAGCGCATGGACTTTTGGACGCTGTGCAGGAAATGGACGGTGGTTCGCCGTCGCTCCGTTTGGCAGCACAACAGCTTGCGGCACAGATGACCGAAGAGGCAGAAAAACTGTCTACAGAGGAACGCAAAAAGCCTGAATTTGATGAGTCAGGAAAGGTAAAGAAGCCGAAACGCCAGAAAAAAGAAACAGATCTCGATCTGGAGATAGAGCGGATGGAAAAGGCAACGGCAGAGTTTGTACGGAGAGCGGATGAAATGATGGAAGCTATGTACGGGGGAAGCTTGTCTGTTGCAGAATCTTAAGAATTAGTGCAACGC
>JAFUYB010000104.1 GCA_017470735.1 Lachnospiraceae bacterium
ATCCCATATATATTTGCAACCCGGACGCGCTTTGTTCAACCAGGAAAAATCGAAATTGATGCAAACGAAAGGGCAGTTATCGGAAAGTTCAGAGCTGCTTTTTCGTTTGCATCATCTTCGATTCTTTCCTTAACGATTTGTCATTCTATTTTAGATTCTTCCTTTATAAATTCCATAATGTCACCGACATCACAATTCAGTGCGTTACAGATACGCAACAGCACATCCGTGTTCACATTCCCGCCCTTGCCGAGCTTAGCGACCGAGGTGGCGCTGATGCCGCTCATTTCCCGCAGGGTCTTCTTGTTAATTCCACGGTCGATTAAGAGTTTCCATAGCTTATTGTAACTGAAACGCATTTGCTTTACCTCCATGTGGTTATCTCTTTCTATTGTTCCCAACAAATTACTTTACATCATTCAGAAAACCATACCGTTTTCCCGGAGCGTCAATTTTCTCAAAAGTCTCAACCACAGCGCCGTGCTTCTCATAGTCAAGGTGCGGGATATGATCGAGGTTCTCTATAATGATGAGCTGCCCTTCATCCTGGTGATTCATGAAGTAGCGGTAAAGTCCCGACCTCATGCTGTCCGGCATATGCTCATCTACGCCATCGTCAAAGCCATGCAGCGGCGTGTCAATAATGAAGATATGCGGGTCGAACTTTGCGAAATTTGCCAGATACTTCCGCAGCATCATGATCATCACAGTATTGAGATAGGAGCGGTATCCCTTGCCGTGGCTCGTACCCTTGTCCTCGCCGTTTACCTCAATGTCGAAGGAGGCGAAATTGAAATGCGCCTGCAGCAGACCGGAATACTTGCACTCCCTAAGTATGCTGTTGGCATATTCCGACATAGTGGTCGCAAAGTCATCTCCGAAGTAGTCCTTCGGATGATATTCGAGTATCTTGTCACTTTTCTGCTCATTCTCCAGCGCAGTCAGATCGTTGCCGAAGTCCTCCGCATAAGTTTCAATGAGGGAAATCTCACTCACGATGCGAAGGTATGCTTTATAGGCATTCAGCGTGTTTTTCTGCTCATTCTCCATCGGACGAAGCTCTGTCTTGATTCTGGACTCCAGGGCATCCCTCTGACGCTTCAGATCGGTAAGTTCGGACTGTATTTCATTCTTCCTGTCCTCGACATCCGTTTCAGTTTCTTCAAGCCCGGACAGCTGTGCCATCGTCCGCTCCATCTCGACCTTAGAGGAAGCGATGTAGGATACCCTTTTCCGGGGAGTGATCGTTCCCTCACAGTATGGACAGACGGTGGACTGCGGCACATTACGGTATGCTTCCTCGCCCTCAACGATCAAAGAAAGCCGCTGGATGTCTGCTTTGTATTGTGCGCCGAGCCTATGGTAACGATTCAGCAGGACATCACACTCGGCAGCGCGCTCCTCCGCTTCAAGGATGGCAGAGAGTATCTTCTGGCTCTCCGAAAGCGCACGGTCAATTTTTCGTTGCGTTTCCTGCAGGGCAGCAGTAGCCTTTGCAATCTGCTCCTCGACATCCGCATCGTCAAAAATCTTGAGGTCTTTCTCAAGCTGTTCCTTGCGGCTTGCCGCGTCCTGGATTTTACGGTTTACATAGTCCGTCACGGCTTTGCGGCGGGCTTTCTTTATTTCCGTTTTCTCCTGTGCGTCGGTCTCCGTAAACGTCCTGCCGGTGATGAGGTACAAAAGGGCGGACAGGAAGAGCGTGTTTTCCATATAGCGGTGCTTCGGCTCCACGATGGAATCAATGTCATCCACGCGGTTCTCATCAAGGTAAAACACGCGGAGCAGGTTTTTCCAGGTGAGCCGCTTCGTTTCAAATCGTGAATTTGTAACGATCATGGTCTCTTCTTCGATACCGATGAGTTTCAGCCACACTTCGTTTAACGGCGGATTCTTCGCGCCTTTCCGATATGTGACATCATAAGTGCCGCTTTCAATGCCCTCGATCCCGCTGGAGACATCGACCTGGTTTTTGCCGACCACACGGTGGAGTGTCAACTCGCCCACTCTGTCATTGGAGGCAACAATCGTGGTGACCGCGTCATATTTCGCCGTTTCCTTAAACGGTTTATCTACGGAGCCGCCGAAAATAAAGTCGATGCAGTTTGCCACGCAGGTCTTTCCGCTGTCGGAGCGTCCCTGGATAATAGTCAGCCCTTTTCCGAAGGTAACGCTGGCATCGCCCTTGGCGGCGCTCTTCGCTATGACCTTTTTAATGTAAAACCCTGCCATACGGTTACCTCCTTAAAGATTTTGTAGACTGCCGGTTGATTTCATCAAACAGACGCACATCGTCATAATTATCATATTTTTCCGATACAAGCCGCATCAGTTCTTTATACCTTGCCGCGTATTCCGAGCAGAATCCCTCGCTCATTGTCCTTCCGGCTGTGGATACGGCATACAGAATGCCTGTCTCATTGTCGTCGACAGTCACAAGACCGTCAACGACCAGGTCTTTCAAGGCGGCCTTGATCAGCTTCCGTCTGGCGGACAGTTCGCTGAACGCGAAACCGTTCTCGCCGTTCAGCGCGTTTTCCGATATGGCAAAGTCCTCGCTGTATATGGCGATGAAGTCATAGGCGGCGATCCTGTCCAGCGTGACAGCAGCGTCCACGGTATCAAGGAGCATGACCACATGAAGGGACAGCTCGAACGGTGTATTGAAAAGCCTGTTACTCATCGATGTTCACCCACGATTCGATCACGCCGTCATTCACCAGTATGTGGCAGATGCCTTTCTTCTCCAGATTTCCGATCAGGTTCCGCATCTGGCTGAGTACGGAACTGTCAAGCGTGGTGCTTGTGATTTTTTCAAGGACGGCGTTCAGCCTTGCGTAGCCGTCAGAATAGTCCTTCCAGTAGGTCGTGTTGATTCCATGCCAGGCATCGTCTTTCAGCCGGATGAATTCATCCTCGCCATCGTCAAAAATATCCCGGACGGAGCGTTCAATGCTTACCGCGCTGTAATATGCCATACGCTGTTCCTTGTAGTTTTCGGAATACCGCCGCGGCAGCGATGCGACATCCTCGCTCGTAAATGTCTCCCGTCCGAGCTTTTCCGCATACGCCTCGTACAGTGCGCGTATGTAGTCAAGCTCGTGTCTTCCGACATCATCCGGGACAAGAGACTGATGAATCGTGATGACCTCGCCGGAAATATGTAGCTTATCGCCTCTGCGTTCAATGGTCGCGGGGGCGATATTTTTTAGTTTCCTGCCTGTTTCCATTCGCTGGTAGTTCAGCGACACCACATCATCGGACAGGCCGTCTGCCCGCCGCCGTATGATCTGCGCCAGGATATTCGCGCAGGCTTTTCCGACCTCGTAAGGCTCCACATCAAAGCCGTATTCCGACAGCTTATCCTTCATGTGGTTCAAGGCGTCGATGGAGTAGGTGTCCACGAATTCCGCAAACTTCGTCTCCTCGATCCTTGGAGCGATGACCGCCGCTTTTTTCTGGGAGATAGGAAGCCGTCCGCTGTAATATGCCTCTTTTGTCGATTTTCCCAGGCGGTAGATGGGATTGGATGAGTCTTTCTCCAGAGCCGCATCGTCAAGGATCGCATCAATCAGGATTGCGACAAATTCTCCGGCATTGGCTTTTGCTTCGTAGTTGTGGTGCATGAATTGTATCAGGTCACAGAACCTCACGCTGATATCCTCCTTTCCGATGTAGGCATCCATATAGGCAGACGTAGGCAGACCTACGAGTTTTGAAAGTGCCGTTTTCTATAATGAAAGCGTAACGATTTCGGTTGGGAAACCGCTTCTGCGATAAGTACAAAACGACTCGTTACATATTATACCACAAACAACCGCAAAAGTCCACATTATTTTGTGAACGCAAAACAAAATTCTTTGTAGCGGTTCTAAATTTGCGATTGCGAGGTGGTAAAAAGCGGGGTTGGAAGAGGGTTGACTTTTTCGGCATGTATTAGAGAAAGGAATCTCTCAAAACCGTCAGATTCACCCTCATCCCAAGGCTACCTGATAGGAGCCGGACAAACAAGGTAACAAGCGGACAGACTGCTTTTACATAACAAAATATTTCAATGCCTGATTACGTATAAGGGCAAAGGATACATATATCGGACAAGCTGCTGCGGCAGCGAAAGTGCGATATGGAGTACCCTTTCTTCCTTATACCCTTTTGCAGGCTGTAAGGTCGG
>JAFUYB010000054.1 GCA_017470735.1 Lachnospiraceae bacterium
ATTATACCGCTTTTTTTATAAATTGCCAATATGAAAATTCACACTAAGTATATTTAATTTTACCCTTGTCTTTTGTATGAGTTTAACAAGAACTTCCATCACCGCTTTGCCAAACAGCCGTGCCAGAAAAATCAGTTATTCCTCAGCTTTGTTTCATCTATTCAACAAATCACCCCGCCGCCCGCTACGAAATCACCTTCATAGACCACCACAGCCTGGCCGGGCGTTACGGCACGCACCGGCTTTTCAAACTGCACCTCAATCCCCGTATCCTGCACATACCGCACCCTGCATTTCGTCCCGGGATCGGAGTAGCGGATCTTTGCCGTATATACCGCGTTCTCATCAAACCGCTCCACGCCCATATGGTTTACCTCTTTCGCGGTCAGCGACGAAGTAAAGCATTCCTCATTCTTCCCGACGACCACTTCGTTTTTCTCCGCGTCGATGCGGTTGACAAATACCGGCTCACCAAGCGCGATCCCCAGCCCCTTCCGCTGTCCGATCGTATAGTGGACGATGCCTTTATGCTCTCCGACAACACGCCCGTCTGTCGTGACAAAATTGCCCTGCTTTGGCAGCCGTTCCCGGCCCAGCTCCCTTTTCAGAAACGCTCCGTAATCGCCATCCGGCACAAAGCAGATATCCTGGCTGTCCCGCTTGTCCGCCACCAAAAGTCCGATCCGCCTTGCCATGCCGCGTACCTCTTCCTTGTCATAATCCCCGACCGGCATCAGCGTCCTTGCCAATTGCTCCTGCGTCAGATTGTACAGCACATAGGTCTGATCCTTGGCTGCTGCTTTGGAATTGCGCACCGCAAACCTTCCATTCGATAGCCGCTCGATCCGCGCATAATGGCCGGTCGCAATATAATCCGCGCCCAGCTCCTTTGCCTTATCCAGCATCGCTCCCCATTTCAAATAGCGGTTGCAGGCGATACACGGATTGGGCGTCTGGCCGTGCAGGTACGCGTCGCAGAAATAATCCACGACCTTCCTGCGGAACACATCCTGCAATTGGAATACGTGAAACGGGATCGACAGCATAGCGCAGACCCGCATCGCGTCCTCAACAGCCGAAGCCCCGCAGCAGCCGACATGCCCCGCGCGCGTGCAGACCTCGCCGTCATCCTCCCACAGCCGCATCGTCACGCCGACGACATCATGTCCCTTTTCCTTTAACAAATAGGCACATACGGAAGAGTCCACCCCTCCGGACATGCCTACGATTACCTTCGCCATAAAAATATTTTCCTTTTACAAATACTTCTGTCCGAACTCCCAGATCCCAAGCGGCTTGTCATACAGAAAGCCCTGGATCTGCTCGCATCCGGCATCCATCACGATCTGCTCCTGCTCGCGGTCCTCGACGCCCTCGCAAATGACTGTCATCCCCGCTTCCTTCAACCCCGCGATCAGATGCCGCATGATCCGTCCGCCCTTTTCGGTGTGCATCGCGTCCATCAGCACGGCGCGGTCAAACTTGACGATGTCGATCGGCAGATCCCCAAAGAAGAAGATCAGATTGTCCTCGCGTCCGAAATCGTCAATCGCGATCCGGTAGCCCTGCTCATGCAGCCATGTCAGCCGTTTCTGCATAAACTCATAGCTGTCTGCCACCGCGGATTCCCGCACCTCGATCGTCACCAGCTCTTTTTCAATGCCGTTCTCCTGCAGCAGAGCATCCATATTTTCCAGAAAACCTTTTTCCGAAAAATCTGCCCGCGAAAAATTGAACGACATCGGAAACATCTTCTTTCCCTGTTCCCGCCATTTTTTCATCTGCGCGATCATACGGCGGACAACCGCGGCATCCAGCTCGGAGATCACACTTGCGCTTTCCAGGATCGGCACAAACAAAAGCGGCTCGATCATCCGGTCGCCCTCACCTAAATAGCGCGACAACGCCTCCGCCCCGACAACCGCTCCATCCGACGGACGGATGATTGGCTGTATTTCGATGATGATTTTCTGCTCGTCAAAATCCGGCATCACAAATTTGGGACGCGGCTCTGCTTCTGTCTGCTTTTTCTTCAGGAATCTTTCAAACATAATTTTCTCACCTTCCGCCGTATCCGCTGCAATGCGTTGTCAATGCTCTTTTTGGGCTTCCCAAGTCTCCCCGCAATGCTGCCGTATTCCTCGCCGTTCAGATAAAAGTACAGCACCTTCCGTTCCAGCGGGCTCAGTTCCTCAGCCAAATCACGCTCCAGCTCCCGCTTTCTCTCTTCCGACAGCATGACCGATTCGGGATTGAAACGCTCGTCTTCCGCCCGAATCTCCGTGATTGAAAAGACATGGTCACTGTCCGCGGCTTCCCCGGCGTCAATCGAAATCGACAGATTCAGCGGATTGTGCTTTTTGCGGTTCCCCGCTTCTATCGCCTTGTACTGCGCTCTGCGGATGCAGAGTCCCGCAAAGGTCGAAAAGCGGGCATTCCTCTCCGGCGCGAATGATAATATCGCCTGATACAGCCCGACATTTCCCTCCTGCACCAAGTCCTCGCGGTCGCCGCCCGTCAGAAAAAGCGAGCTTGCCTCCTGCTCAACCAGCGGATGAAACCGCCGGATCAGCACATCCTCTACATCCTTTTCGCCGGAACGGTACATTGCCACCAGCTCCTCATCGGTTTTTGCTTCATAATCTATTGTCATGCTATTCCTTTTTATAATACCGCATCCTCTCCGCATCTGTTACTTCTGGCCGCGCTGCCTTACGATCTCATAGGCAAGCACACCGGCCGCCACAGATGCATTCAACGATGAAATCTCCCCAAACATCGGAATCGCCGCAGTAAAATCGCAGTGCTTTTTGACCAGATCGGATACGCCTTTTCCTTCGTCTCCGATCACCAGTCCGATCGGTCCTTCCAGATCGAGCCGGTACATTTCGTCTCCTGCCGCGTCTGCGCAGACAAACCACAAGCCCTGCTCGCGGAGCTGATCGATCGTCTGGCTTAAATTGGTCACCTTGGCAACAGGCGTATGGACGATCGCCCCTGCCGATGCCTTTGCCACCGTTGCCGTCAAACCGGCAGCCCCGTGCTTTTTAATAACCACACCGTGGGCTCCGCACACATTGGCAGTCCGGATGATCGCGCCGAGATTGTGCGGATCGGTCACGCCGTCCAAAAGTATCACAAACGGCGGTTCATCCTTCTCCTTTGCCCTCTGCAGAATATCCTCGACCGTGGCGTACTGCTGTGCTGCCGCATAGGCGATCACGCCCTGATGCTTTCCGGTCTCGGACAACTGCTCCAGGCGCGATTTTTTCACATATTCAATCGCGACATTCTGCCGTTTTGCCTCCCGGATCACCGTCGAAAGCGGTCCGTCCGGCTTCCCCTCCTGCACAAACAGTCTGTCAATCGGCGTATCACGGCGCAGTGCCTCCAAAACGACATTCCTGCCCTCCAGTACCGAATCGGTCTGTCGCATTTTTTACATCCCTCTCTTTTTCCTAATGACTATAAACAACGCTTTTCACGCCTGCCGCGGAATAATCTCACCAAATTCCTTCTCCAATCCCATCCGCACCAATGCCAGCAGACGATCCATCTGCCCGTCCAGATAAAGATACCCCACCAGCGCTTCATATCCTGTCGCCGTGCGGTAATCCCGCATCGACGCATTCTTTGCCATTGTGCGGCTTTTGGCATTGCGCCCGCGCCGGAACACATCCTGCTCATCTTCCGTCAGCTCATCCGCGACTGCTTCTGCCAGCTTTGCCTGGGACGCAGCCTTTACAATCTGACTCGTATGCTTGTGCAGTGCCTTTGCCGACGCATTGCCTCCGCAGACCACCAGCGTCCGGATCACGAGGTCAAAAATACCGTCCCCGATATAAGCAAGCGCCAACGGCGAATAAGTCCGCAGATCCGCCCTCTCCACCGAAAAGGTTCCGCAGATCTGCTGCATCAGACTCTCGTCCATTGTACCCCTTCCCTCGTATCTTTAAGCTGGATACCCTGCTGCAGTAATTGATCGCGGATCTCATCGGCGCGCGCGAAATTTTTATCCTTCCGTGCCTGCTGGCGTTCCTCGATCAGCGCTTCAATCGCGTCATCCAACAGCTCTTCCTCTTTTTCGATCACAATGCCAAGCACCTCACAGAGCGTATGCAGTCTGTCATACAGCTGCTCTGCAAAAGTCCTTGTCGCGCCCTCGATATTCTGGTTGATAAACCGCACCAGTTCAAATACCGCCGCGATCGCGTCCGCCGTATTGAAATCGTCCTCCATCGCTTCTTCAAACTTTGCCACAAAGCGATCCGTCTGTGCATACAGCGCCTCTTCTTCCTGCGTCATTGCGTCCGCCGCTGCCTGCTTGCCGACAAAACGCATCTTCTCGGCGCAGGTTGTGATCCGCTCTAATCCGCTCTTTGCCGCTTCCATCAGCTCATCGGAAAAATTCAGCGGGCTGCGGTAGTGCGCGGACAGCATGAAGAACCGCAGCACCTGCAGATCGTATTTTTCTGAAATGTCCCGCACCGTAAAGAAATTGCCCAGCGATTTGGACATCTTTTTATGGTCAATGTTCAAAAACGCGTTGTGCATCCAGTAATTCGCAAAAGGCACGCCGTTCGCCGCTTCGCTCTGGGCGATCTCATTTTCGTGATGCGGAAAAATAAGATCCTCACCGCCGGCATGAATGTCGATCTGATCCCCTAAGTAACGCTTTGACATCACCGAGCATTCAATGTGCCAGCCGGGCCTGCCCTCGCTCCAGGGCGATTCCCAGTATGGCTCGCCCTCTTTTTTCGGCTTCCACAGCACAAAATCCAGCGGATCTTCTTTTAATTCACCGGTCACATTGATATCCCGGTGTCCCGCTTCCAAATCGTCAATATTTTTATGCGACAGCTTGCCATAATCTTTAAACTGCCTGGTGCGGTAGTAGACCGTCCCGTCATCTGCGCGGTAGGCAAAACCCTTGTCGATCAGCGCGTCGATCATATGAATCATGCCGTCAATCTCTTCGGTCGCCCGCGGATGCACGCTCGCCGGCAGGACATTCAGACCCTCCATATCTTTTTTGCATTCCGCAATGTAGCGTTCGGAAATCTCTTCGGAGCTGACGCCCTCTTCATTTGCCTTGGCAATGATCTTGTCGTCCACATCCGTAAAATTCGACACATAATCCACCGCAAACCCTTTGTAGGCAAAATAGCGCCGCACCGTATCAAAAATGATCATTGGACGCGCGTTGCCGATGTGGATCAGATTGTACACGGTCGGTCCACAGACATACATCCGCACCTTTCCCTCTTCTAAGGGCACAAACTCTTCTTTTTGCCGTGATAAAGTGTTAAAAATTTTCATCTTACATTTCTCCTCTAATACCGACAGTTATTATCTGACTTACTCTGTCGGATGCCAGTGCTGTCAACAACTCACTTCGTTCGTTGGACAGTACTTGGCTCCTGTTTTTCATTGATCAATCCGCAAGCACTGTTCTCTTCCAGTATTTTCGCAATCGCCACATTCTGCATTACTATAGAAATCGATTTTACGCATTTGCTCTGGCACAGCCCGCGCATCCCGCACAGCTTCGTGCCGAATCATAGGCAGGCACGCTGCCCTCGTAAAAGGACTCCAGCAGACAGACCGCCTGGGCACTGATCCCTTCTTCCCGTCCGGTAAAACCGAGATGCTCTTCGGTCGTCGCCTTGACATTGACGCTTGCCGCATCTATCTCCAAGGCTTTGGCGATATTTTCCTGCATCCGTGAAATATACGGACGGAGCTTGGGCTGCTGTGCCACTATTGTCACATCCACATTCCCCACGATATAGCCTTCCTCACGCAGCAGATCCCGCACCCTTTCTAACAGCACGATGGATGAAATCCCCGCAAACTCCTCATCCGTATCCGGAAAATGCAGTCCGATATCACCAAGCCCTGCCGCGCCAAGCAACGCGTCCATCACCGCATGCACCAGCACATCCGCGTCGGAGTGTCCGAGCAGTCCCTTGTCGTGGGCAATCTCCACCCCGCCAAGGATCAGCGGCCTGCCTTCCACGAGGCGGTGCACGTCATATCCCGTTCCAATTCGCATATTTAAGCCTTTCTTTCGTCAATTATACTCAAACTTTACAGTTACTGTCAAACGGTCCAAATATTGCAAAAAATATATTGACATATCCATTTCTGCAAAGTAATATAGTGATAGGTGCTATCCAGTGACGGTTAGCCCAGCAAAGTTTAGACTATTTGAGAATAGCCGCCACGTTTTAGCGGACAGGGCGGCTATTTCTCATTTCTATGGTCTTTTTCGTACTGCACGCCCGCAAGAAAGCACGAAACGCACAAGGCTATGATGCCTGCAAGAGTACCCACATCCATAAGCAGCCCTCCTTTCTCTGGAAGCACATACTCATACTCCCCGAAGTACAAACGGACTGAACCGCCACCGTATGGATAGCACACTACCACTATAACACACCACATATAAAATTTCATCAAATTATATGAAAAACCCCTAGAAACATTGATTTCTAGGGGTTTCCTATATAGCGAAGGGGAGACTTGAACTCTCGACACCACGGGTATGAACCGTGTGCTCTAGCCAGCTGAGCTACTTCGCCATGTCAAAACGACAATGCGTATTATACTATCCGTCTCAAAAAAAGTCAACCGGAAAATCGCTGTTTCCAAGACAAATTTCAGCAAAAAATTTATCCAGACCCTTGTGGCGGATATTCACAAATCATCTGCCAGCAAGCATCCCCTTTTCTTCCAAACCCAAAAATCCGTTCTGCCGCAATGCTTCATAAAGAATAATCGCCACCGAATTTGATAGATTCAGTGACCGCGTCTCATCCAGCATCGGAATCCGAACGCACCGCCCGGGCTCTTTACGGAGCATATCCTCCGGCAGTCCCCGGCTCTCCGGACCGAACACCAGAAAATCCTCCGGCTGATACTCTGCATCGGTGTATGACTGCCCGGCTTTCGTCGTAGCGTAGAAACACCTCGCCTGCGGATGCTGATCTAAAAAATCCTGCCAGTTCACATAACGGGTCAGCTTTAGCTGCTCCCAATAATCCATCCCGCTCCGCTTGACATAGCGGTCCGTCAGCCGGAACCCCAGCGGCTCGATCAGATGCAGCGGCGTCCCCGTCACGACGCAGGTCCGCCCGATGTTGCCGGTATTCGCCGGTATCTCCGGTTCATATAGTACGATATGCATTGCCCAACTCCTCATCAGTCATGGTTTTCTTCCATAATCCCATGCCTGTTTCATCTCTGATCTTAAAGTTGCCAGCTGCTGTTTCATTGTCTCATTCTGAACGGCTAAGTTCATCAGGATATCAAGGTATCCCTGTTTCCTTACAATCTTCCGGCTGACCGGATACTCCAATTCAAAACACATACAGCACTGGCTGATCAGACTCTCAAAGTCTGTCCGCTCAAAAGTCTTAGGCACGCAGCGGTGTTCATGGACACAGCGCATTACATCCTCCCGCGCCGGGGGCTCCGTGCCGTCACCAGAGCACTTGATGATCCGTCCATTCCTCTCATCATATGGCGGCTCTGTAAGAACCCTCATGATATCAGTCTTGTCAGCATCTCTTAAAACTTTACAATACAAAAGAGTATCCGCGTCTAACCCCTCCGACAGCGTCAGCTTATTGTGAAGCCTTATCGCTGTCTCTGCCATCTTTCGCCGCTCAGACTCCCCGCCATCTGCACCGGGAATCACGAAAAACTCTTCCGGAAAGTCGCCAATAAGCCCATCATGGAACAGAATATCTGCGCCCAGCTCCGCGTGATCTACCGACTCAGCATCCTTGAATGTGCCATATTGGGTAAGCTGTTCGAACCTGCCGATATCATGGAGCAATCCAAGAAGCCAGGCAAAATCCGGGTCTGCTCCAACAGATACTCCGATCTGCCCCGCTATCTCCGCCACGCGATAGGTGTGATCTATCTTAAGTTTAATTTTGATGTCAGCCACATCGTAGCGATTGCTGTACTTTTTGAACGCCTTTATGGCTTTGTTTCTCATGTCTATCATCTTTTTAGCAGTACCTCATTGTTTATGCACTAATTTGTCCGGCTGCTTTCGGCTCTTTGACATAACCACAATCTTCTTGTATAGACAGATAACGTTCCAGTGCCAGCTCAACAGAAGACCGAGTAATCGTTTTTCCATCAGGACACCGTCTGAGCCATACATCCCTTTCTCATATGGTAAGAATGAGTTTATCACACTTGCACTATAGCCTGTATGCGCTGCTATTTCCTCTACTGCCATCCCTCTGTCATGGTAGAGCTTGATCTCATCAGCACGAGTAGATGTATAACATCCGGCCGTTATCAAAATCTTCCGGGCTTTCATTGTTAATATACCGAACTTCTCTGCCACAGAAGCTAGACTTGGCGGCCTATCCTCTCTCATCCGGCCTCGCTTTTGGTTTCTTCGTTTTTGCTTCTTGTCAATGCTTTCAGAAATGTCTATCTGTGAAACAAAAGGCATTTCAATCATTATATTTGTGCAACAATTATTTATCGTTCCGTCGCGGTCCAGGAATATGGCTTTCTAGGGCTTCGCATTTTTGTCGCTCAACACTGAACCAGCATACTATACAGAACCAGCCGTATAAGCGTCACATTACTTTAGGGCAGGTCGCCATGCCTGCCCTTATACTCTTATGCTCTCCTTCATACTCTCTCGATTGAGCAGGTATGCTTCCCTGTCTTATCATCATAATTGATCCCAACAAAGAGAATGTTTCCTGCATACGGCTTAAGGCTTGCGCCATATCCTTTATCCTTTATTTGGGAAATCGCATCATTTGAAGTCCTCTTCCATTTCAGCTCGATGATCATTGCAGGAAGCCTCGAAAGCGTCGTCGGAATAAACACGACATCTGCGATTCCTTTTCCGCCAGGCATTTCTTCAATCTTTACATACTGACCAACTGCCACAATATAAGCGTATTTTATTATTGCCCTGAGTGACTGTTCATTATTGTAAAACTGGGGTGCATACTGTTCCTGCCGGATCTCGTTCATAGCTTCTGCAACTGCCTCACCGCGTTCCGCTATCGTATCATCCAGCAGTTTCTGTGAACGCTTTATCAGTGACACCCAGCCGGCATTAAGCTTTTTACGTGTCAGAAAATGCCTGAATTCGCTCCGGATCTCCTCATTGGGTATATGCGCTGTCCCCCCGGCGTCTTCATATGTGAGATAACCAAGATGAATCAGCAGTGTCAGCACATCATCCGCACTGTCAAAGGATTCAAGATCATTCCCGAAAGACTCCGTATTCACGGCAATCCTGTCTCCGGCTATAAGACGTGCCACTGTCTCCTGGAGACCATCAAAATCCATATCGATGTAACTTATCAGAGATTCTGAAGCGGATGTTTTTCTCCAATATGACTTGCATTTCCCTGATTTTAACGACTTCATCACGGAATACGGATTATATACGGCACCTACAGATTCCATGTCGTATCCGTCATACCATGCTTTTACATCTTCAAAATCTACCGGACTATCTGCACAAAGTCTCATCACCTCATCCTCAGTGAATCCTACAAACTCGGCAAAATCACCGGGATCAAGCATTGAAAATTCATCAAACTCGGAAATGGCGGATTGTGAACCATCCTTTTTGATTGGAAGAATCCCCGTCATATAGGCTGCTGCCACAACCCTCGGCGTAAAGGTTGTATCCTTAAACCATCCCCGAAGCAGATTAAGATAGGCTGTCTGTGCTTTTTCATCATCCTTTGCCTCACGTATCAATGCATCCCATTCATCTATAATGAATACAAACGGCTTACCATCCGACCGTTCAGCACAATGGATCAGACAATCTTCAAGGCTTTTTTCCTCCGGAGCTTCTGAATCCATGGCAACTATCTCTTTTTTGATTGATGAAGCTATTATCGAAGGGACATCCGATAATTTGATCTTTTCGCGTCTGGCATAAGAAATAAATCCTGATATGTCCAGGCAAATAACATTGTATTTATTTATATGTTCCTCATAACTTTCCGTTTTAGATATTATTCTTCTGTTGAAGAGATTATGAGAATCACATGAACCGTCATAATATGCCGTCAGCATTTTTACAGCATAAGACTTTCCAAACCTCCGCGGCCTGCTCACACACACCAGACAGTCATCTCCGCCAACTCTGCTATTCATAAGACTGATCAGTCCAGTCTTATCAACATAATCAGGTCCTGCAATCCGTCTGAATGCCTGATTCCCAGGATTAACATACCTTCCCATATCGGTTCACCTCGCCCGTATTATGATTCATACTCTTATAGTATACCATCACAGGCAATCTCTGTCATTGTACCTGTAGCATAAATCTACTAAAAATCCATGCCACATTCAAGCATTTTTTCAGACTGCTGTTTTCATTCTGCCTTTAAGCCACAATTAAGCTACCTTTAGGCCACCTTTACGCCGCCATGTCCGGATATCCCTGATGTCCCCGGTATTTGTTTGGTAAAATCTCTTGTAGATACGGGTGTGCTCGTGTGTTTTGCCCCCATCAACTTCTCTCTGTGATTATGTGCAGACCATTTCATGACCCTAATATGCTCTTCACTGCTTCTAATAAGTCGGAACATACATTAAAACATACGGTAGGAGATAATAAGTCAGGAGCACCGAAAGTGGCACTGTGTGTCTGTTCTCTGCTGTTGCCGTTCTTCTGGTTGGATTCCGTTTCCGTACCTTCACCGTTTAGGAATATAGTTTTACATCCGGCAGATTGGCCGCACTGTACGTCTCTCCAGGAGTCGCCGATCATCCAGCTCTCCTCTAAACTTATATTGAAATCAGCGGCGGCGGTGAGAAGCAGACCCGGCTTCGGCTTTCGGCAATCACAATCGAACTTTAGAGACGGTATCTCCCCAGCGAAACCTTTATCAGGATGATGCGGACAAATGTATATGCCATCAACGTAGGCTCCGTCATTGCCCAGTTCTGTCTCTAATTTAGCGTGGATGTTATCAAGTTCAGAGGGAGTGACCTCGCCCCTAGCTATCACCGGCTGGTTTGTTACGATGATTGCGAGGTAACCGGAGGCGTTGATAAGTTTTATGGCTTCAGCGGCGGTAGGAAGGAGCTCGAACTGGTCGATCTTACGGAGAAAACCAACATATCTGTTTATCGTGCCGTCACGGTCGAGGAACACAGCCTTTTGAGGACGTGATAGGTTTTTAGAAGACACACGACCTGAGACTATATCATCCTCCACAACATGAAATCGATCTGGCGTTCCAGCGTCCTTGCAGTATTCGGAGCTGTGGTATGCGAAGATGCGGTTGGAAGATAGTAACGGTTTTAAGATATCACGATCAAGGTCTACCTTCCTCTGCCCTTCTCCTGTGCCAACCTCTTCTGGTTTTATACCGGACATCTTGAGCAGTTCAGTACTTAAAATCTGAAGTCCTGCGTTGACTTGATTCTTGTACCATTCCGGACGCTGATCTTCTTTGTTTAACCACTGAACGACTCTCCCGTCTTCGGCTGTAACTAGAACTGAGCTGTCGAACGGGTGGGAGTTTGGGTGGCAGAATAAGCTCGCCAATGCTTGATGCTCACAATGATACCTCCAAAACCTATCAGCATCTATATCAAATATCGCATCAGCTATGAAATATAAGAATGATGTCTCCTCTTCTATCCGCCTCGACTCCATCATCTTAAACAGTGCTCCGGCATTACCTAATGGCTCTGTCTCTGTATAATACTCTATGCTACAGCCGAACTTGCTACCGTCTCCAAAGTAATCCGTGATCACATCAGCAAGATGAGAAACAGTTATAATGAACTTATCATACCCCTGAGCAACCAGATTCTCGATGCCCCATTGCAATATAGGCTTCCCGGCTATCGGAATCATGGGTTTCGGAACGGTTGAATTCAAACTCTGTATTCTTGTCCCTTTGCCTCCAGCGGAGAAAATAACCAATAGCTTAGTCTGGTCTTCAGTTTTACTGTTGGAACGGAGACTATCTGACACTTAGGAAATCCTCACAATAAAATAGAGGTCAGAACCAATATTTCCAACCTCCACACCTCATTTTCTTCGACACTTCTATCGAGCACTTACTGAACACCGTCACCATTCCATATATTCAGCCCTCTTAGTGCCCTGCTCATCAACCCAAAATGCTTATCATTCGTCCAAACGGGAATACCATATTTGATTGCAACAGTGGCAATTATCGCATCCGCAAGAGGTACTGTCAGCCCATTTGTTCTCAAAAGATACAGATTCTCACCAAGTCTACCCCAATCTCCACTCTCAAGATTGACTTCTTGAAATGAATCCACCCCATCTGAAATCTGTGTAAAGTTCTTAACAGATACTGCCCCTTGAAGAAGCTCTGCCCGAACTGCTCCACAAAGAATTATCTCTTCATTCTCAAATATCTTCTCAATTTCCTCTGTCGGATGCTTCCAGAAATCGATGAAAATGTTGCTGTCAGGAATAATCTTCAAACCATACTCCTTTCACGAAACTCTCTAATAGCCTCTTCATCGATATCCACTTTCCCGGCTGATGCCAGAAACTTCTTTTTTTTATCGGCCCTTAGTCTCTTAGTATTGGCATCCTCTTGAGGAAAATCCACAACTGGTCTTATCGGAAACAAGTCTGCATCTTTAGGCTTTGCAGATATGTTTTCCACCTCCACACTGTCTGACATAGTATCCTTAAATCCAGATAATGACATTACCCTAATCTTATCAATCATATCGATTAGAATCCTAAGTCCATCGTCAGATAACTGATCTATCCTCCTGTACGCCTCCTGCTGGAGTGTCATAATAATCACCTCCCGAAAATATGAATGAAATTATAATCAACTGCATTTCAGACTTGCCTGTAAAACTATTAATGCCAGCAAAGCTTCTGTCTAATTCTGACAGTAGTAATTATAGAAACACATTCTCCCATCCTTTACCTGTTTACTGCTATCATAAATGTATCGGCAGAAAATAGCAAGAACTTTAGTAGGAGGGGATTTTCCGAGATTTTTCGTTACAATTCAGCCTCTTGACAATACCATTATATTAAATATCAACCCATTCCATTTCCTCATCGAAGTAAATCAACTTACTGCTATCCGCTATCTTTAATGCCTGTACTTTACGAACTTTTTCATTATCACTCATAAAAATATTGGCGTGATACGGATTGTTTGTGCTTGATGCCGGCGTAACCTCTGCGTTAACATCAAAGCAACATCCTGCTAAAACTACAGTCACACCTTTTGCCCTCTTTGGAAATGATTCTGTCACAATAAATTTGATGATCTCGACTTCCTGTCTTCCGCCATCCCTATCGACTGAAACACCGTTTGAATCCTTAAACAGTGCAATGGTTGCCTGGCCAGCTCTCGTAAGGCAATCTCGTCTCGATCTTTTCACCACTCTGTATAAAGATTCGTCTCCTTTTACAATATCAGGCAGCTCCATAGAATTCATCTATAATACTATTGATTCTCTCAATATCAAGCATTTCCACATCGGGGAAGTAAGCATCATCATATATCCTTTTAGGAACAATCATACAGGTAATGCGGTCATCAAACACCTCAAATTCCAAATAGCTTTTATCCTTGAGTTCATATTGCAAATTCACACTATTCTCATATGTCTTAAAAATCTCCGGCTGACGGATCACATTAAGGACTATGTCAAGGGTATTCTCAAAAACCTTATGCGACACAAAGTCTTCATCATCTGCTTCTTGCTCATGCTCCAATTCAAACAAGTGCTTGATATTATATTCCTTTGCCGCATTCTGGTCATTGTCCCAATCTATATCTTCCAGTGCATCCGTAGAGCCCTCACGATTAAAATCATTCTTAATAATCGACAAATTGACGGTTTTTGTGATCCTCCCGCCATTAACGGTACCATTTCCAATACCACTGCCGATAAAGGCTTCCTGCTGAATAGTCATTCATCCCACCTCTTTTCAACCATTTGGTCTGCAATCTTCTCAGCGATATAGATGCTGTCCCTCAATACTCTCTGCATCCGCTGTTCTTGTTGTTCCCGCTGTTCTCTCTGCTACCTACTTCTCTTGTATCCACTTCATCATAATGCTATCGGCACAAATTAGCAAGAACTTTATAAGTTTGATTGAAATAAGTGAAGAAGGCTTCTTCATTCCCTGTGGAATGCCTTTCACGGTCAGGTATCTTCCTTAACTGAATCAACTCCCCATCTCCAGCACCAACCGCACAGCAGCCGCCAGCGATTCTGCCGTATAATCGCAATCCATAGTCGTCTCACCCTCTCCCGCCGTGATGAGCACGGTTTTGCATCCGGCTGCTTTTCCTGCCTCCATGTCACGCCAGCCATCACCGACCATCCACGACCGGCTCAAATCAATGTTGTAATCCCGGGCTGCCTGCAGTAGCATCCCGGGCTTTGGCTTCCGGCATTCACAGTCAAACTTTAGCTCCGGCACCTCGCCTGCAAAACCTTTGTCCGGATGGTGCGGGCAGTAATGGCTGACAAGGCAGCCGGCTATACAACATTAAAAAGGATTGCGCGGGAGGAACTTGGTGATTCTGCCAAATATGTGACGATAACAACAAAGGATAAGTCCGGCAAAAAAATCAAGCCGAAGGCGGAACTTAACAACCACCGTCTGAAGCCGGTGGGTTAACCGGACTAAAGTCCGTTTCGACTGAAAGTCATTGCCTTGGGCTAAAGCCCACCTCTTGTGGTCGGCTTAAGCCGACTGAAAGTGCTACTGGAAGTAGCTATTCTTC
>JAFUYB010000084.1 GCA_017470735.1 Lachnospiraceae bacterium
CAAATCAGAGGTATGGATTGAAACTGAAAAATTATACGAAGTGCTGTACCAGATGACGGTATAGCGGAAAGAGAGGTTAATTATGCCGAGTACAAACAACAAGGTGAAGTTCGGCCTTAAGAACTGCCATTATGCGAAGGCAACACTTGATCCGGATACCAATGCCGTGACATTTGGTACGCCTGTTGCGATTCCGGGTGCGGTGAACCTGTCGCTTGATCCTGAGGGTGATACGGAGCCGTTTTATGCAGATGATATGGTGTATTACACCACAGTCGCAAATAACGGTTATTCGGGTGATCTGGAGATTGCGCTTATTCCTGAAAGTTTCCGCAAGGATATCTTGAAGGAGACAGAAGATGCGAACGGGGTGCTTGTGGAGGATTCCACGGTTGAGCCTGAGCATTTCGCTCTTCTTTTTGAATTCTCCGGAGATAAGAAAAAGATCAGACACTGCATGTATTATTGCACGGCTGCGAGACCGACCATCGAAGGCAAGACCAATGAGGATTCCAAGGAAGTTCAGACTGAGAAGCTTGAGATCACAGCGACTCCGCTTCCGAACGGAATGGTGAAGGTGAAGACCGGTGCCAATACTTCCGATGCGGTTTACAACGGATGGTATTCGGGCGTTTATCAGACAGAGAGTGCACAGGTGTCTGCGGTGCTTACCGGTATCACAATCGGAAGCCTTCAGCTTACGCCTGCTTTTGATGCCGGAACGACTTCTTACACAGCTGAGACTGTGAACGATGAGGATGCGGTATCGGCTACGGCTGCAAGCGGAACGGTGGCAACGATCCTTGTGAACGGTGTAGCTCATACCAGCGGAGATGATGCGACCTGGGAGAGCGGAACCAATACCGTGACCGTGATCGCAAGCAAGACCGGCTGCACTAGCACGGCTTATACCGTAACGGTGACAAAGACCGGACAGGGTTGATTCAGTTAAGGGCAGGGCTTTGGCTCTGCCCATTCTTGTGATTGGAGGAAAGTGAAATGGCACTTACAAAGACAGTGAATATTGATGGCAAGGATGTAACTTTCAGAGCATCGGCAGCCATTCCGAGAATATACAGAAACAGATTCCACAGAGATATCTACAAGGATCTCCATGATCTGCAGAAAAGCATCGATCAGGAAGATCCGGAGGCTTCGGCTCTGGATACCTTTTCTTTGGAACTGTTTGAGGATATCAGCTATATCATGGCGAAGCACGCTGATCCGCAGGGAGTTCCCGATACACCGGATGAGTGGCTGGATCAGTTCGGTACATTTTCCATTTATCAGGTGCTTCCGGAGATCATCGAGCTCTGGGGACTGAATGTGCAGACGCAGGTGGAGAGTAAAAAAAACTTCGAGCGACTGACCGGGAAATGACAACACCGCTCCTGTTGCTCCGATGTGTTCAGTTGGGAATTCATATCAGCGAGTTGGATCTGCTGACGATCGGAACCGTGCTGGATATGTACACGGAGCTTCAGAGGGATGACGAGCCACATGATCAGTTGGCAAGCCAGGATGATATGGATCGATTTTAATGGGAAGGAGGTTGAGACATGGCTGGCAGAATCCAGGGTATTACCGTTGAGATAGGCGGCGATACCACCAAATTACAAACTGCCTTAAAGGGC
>JAFUYB010000055.1 GCA_017470735.1 Lachnospiraceae bacterium
CCTGTGCAAAGTGCTGTATACTGTTAATCATAAAGCATCCTTTCTCCTTTTTATGGATTATTTTCTCTAAACCAAATCCTATCAGAGATTGGATGCTTTTTCTATTCTTTAATATCCCTACAAAAATTTTACCCTAACCGGTTTTTCCTTTTCCCGTTATCGTACCTTTATTATAGTCATCCCCTATAACCAACCATTTCATTTCAGTATTAGACAATAGCAAAGTCCTGTTGTAATATATGTCTCGGTAAACGAAACAGATAAGAAAGAGGGTATACACCATGGCAAAGAAAGCAAGAGCAGACAGAAATCTGAAATTTGAAACCAAGCAGCTCCATGTCGGACAGGAAAACGCCGATCCGGCAACAGACGCGCGGGCGGTACCGATCTACCAGACATCTTCTTATGTCTTCCACAACAGCGAGCATGCTGCTGACCGCTTCGGGCTTCGGGACGCAGGCAACATCTATGGCCGCCTGACCAATCCGACGCAGGATATTTTCGAGCAGCGGATCGCGGCTTTGGAAGGCGGCGTCGCGGCTCTTGCAGTAGCTTCGGGCGCGGCAGCCATTACCTATACGATCCAGAACCTCGCGTTTTCCGGCGACCACATCGTAGCGGCAAAGAACATCTACGGCGGCACTTACAACCTGCTGGCCCATACGCTTATTGATTTCGGCATTCAGACCACTTTCGTCGATCCGCTCGACCCGGCAGCATTTGAAAACGCGATCCAGGACAACACCAAAGCTCTGTACATCGAAGTGCTCGGCAATCCGAATTCGGAAGTCAGCGACATCGAAGCGATTGCAGAGGTTGCCCACAAGCACAGCATTCCTCTGGTGATCGATTCGACCTTCGCGACGCCGTATCTGCTTCGTCCGTTTGAATACGGCGCAGACATTGTCGTCCATTCAGCGACAAAGTTCATCGGCGGTCATGGTACTTCGATCGGCGGCGTGATCGTGGATGGCGGCAAATTTGACTGGAAGGCCAGCGGCAAGTTTCCGCAGATCACAGAGCCCAACGAGAGCTATCATGGCATCAGCTTTGCCGACGCGGCAGGTCCGGCAGCGTTCGTAACACGCATCCGCGCGATCCTGCTCCGCGATGAGGGCGCTTCGATCTCACCGTTCAACGCGTTTTTATTCCTGCAGGGACTTGAGACATTGTCTCTCCGTGTTGAGCGCCATGTGGAAAACACGAAAAAGGTGCTGGATTATCTGCAGAAGCAGCCGTTGGTCGAAAAGATCAACCATCCTGCCGTGACAAAAGATCCTTCGCAGCAGGCTCTGTACAAGAAATACTTCCCGAACGGCGGCGGATCGATCTTTACCTTTGAGATCAAGGGTGACGCGGACACGGCAAAGAACTTCATCGACAACCTTGAGATTTTCTCATTGCTTGCGAATGTCGCCGATGTGAAATCCTTAGCGATCCATCCGGCATCGACAACGCATTCGGAGCTGAACGAAGCAGAGCTTGCCGACCAGGGTATCCGTCCGAACACGATCCGTCTGTCGATCGGCACCGAGCATATTGACGACATTATCGAAGACTTGGATGAAGCCTTCAAGGCAGTACAGTAATGTTTATGCCCCTCCTATTTATTTTCATACAAACCCTCCATGCGTACCTCATCTGGTATTTGCATAGCAATCCCCTCTCCGGTCATTTCCGGGAGGGGATTTTTGCCAGACCTGATAGTGTCACCGAATTAATTTACAAACGGGCAAAACATACGCACTGCCTACGCTTCTTCGATCCGGCAGATATGCGTCTTGCTGCCCTTGTCGTAGGCGATGCCTACCAAAAGCATCTTCCCTTGGCAGCCGGACATAGCTTCCCGGGGCTTTTGGAGGTAGTCCCGCTTTCTGATCTGCGCCACGGCTTCCTCCGCCGTGTCGCCGCATTTCAGCTCCACGACCATCGGCGGATTTGCATTGCCGTGCTTCGGCAGGAACACAAAGTCCGCGAACCCTTCTCCCGTCGCCAGTTCCCGGTATACCGTGTAGGAACGCTTTGCGGAATAATATGCCAGTGAAAGGACGCAGGCGAGCGAGTTTTCGTCATTGTACTGCAGAATGGAAGTGTTCGCGTCGTGAACGGCTTTTATCCTCCGCGCCACGGCATCCTCGTCTTTTTTCCATGTCAGCCGCATCAGCTCCTCCGAGTCGTCGATCGCCGCGACGACATCCTCCCAGCCGCCGTCCCCGATCGAATTGACGAATTCCTGCTCGACTTCGCGGTTTGGGATCCAGCACACCTTGTTGTCGAAATCATAGGTCAGGTACCCTAAGTGGATCAGCAGCGTGAACACATCGTCCGCCTTTGTGACGCTCGTCATGTCGTTCTGGAAGGTTTCCGTCCTGACCGGTATCCTCTCCCCCGCGACCAGCCTCTTCACCTTGTCCTTTAGGCCGTCTATGTTCAGCACGATATATTTCTTCAGTGCCTCATATGTCTCTGTCTGCGTCCAATAATTGTCAAAGTCATGCCCCGTCATCGACATCACGACTGAGCGGGGGTTGTAGACGGATATGCCGCGCAGGTAATAGCCGTTGTACCAGTTTTTCACTTCTTCATACGGCATGTCGAACTGCCCGCAGAGCTCCTTGACCTCCTCTTCCGTGAAACCCGTCTCCGCAGCGTATTCCCGCGGGTTCAAGACAGAAATCTCCGTAAACATGTTGAGTGCCGAATGCTGCCCGTACTTCTTGATCGGCAGGATACCTGTCATGTACGCCAGCGCGATATAGGCTTTGTCCTTCAGAAAATTCCGCAGGAAGTCCAGATATTTCGTCTGCGCCTCCTTATCCTCCTGGTGGACGCGGAAAATGCAGTCCCACTCGTCGATGATCACGATGAACGGGATTTTCGTCTCCGCATAAACCGTCGCCATATAATTTCCCAAGTCCATTCTGCGCGGCATCTGTATGTCCGGATAAACGCGCCCAATGTCCTCACACAAATCCTCAACAATAATATCGATCATACGATCCATATCGCGTTTAGAAGCTGTCAAAAAATCCTGCATATTCAGCTGGAAAACATTGTATTTGTTCAGATGCTTCTCATACGAATCCACAGTCTGGATTTTTAGCCCGTCAAACAGCTCATCAGAGGATGAGCCTATAGAGTAATAAGCGTTGAGCATGTTTGCGCCCATGGATTTGCCGAACCGGCGCGGACGGCTGACGCAGATAAACTGCTGCTCTGTTTGAATAACCCGATTCGTATGCGCAATCATCATGCTTTTGTCCACATAAATCTGCGACTGAACGGCCCTCATAAACAAATCGTTTCCGGTATTTAAATATAATCCCATGATTTTTCTCCAAAAAATATAATCTTTTGTAAGCAGTTTTATTATACCACGAAGCCACGAGGAAAATCCATACTTGCCTGGATTTGACGACCATACCACCGATACATTATAATTTTCAAAAAAATCCCATTCACTCATTTTCTTCTCATTTTTCCGGCGTATGCTGTCACCAACTTAAGAACAGCAACAGCAAAGGAGCGAAAATTATGATGAAGAAAAATGCAGTAAAGGCAACCGGTTTATTGTTGGCAATGACGATCGCTGTGGGCAGCGCGGCAGGTGGCGTAAGCGCCGCTTCCAGAAAAGCCCTTTCCAGAGCGGATGCGAAAAGCATCGCGCTGAGTGAAGCAAAAGTCAATGAGTCCGATGTGTCCCGGCTGGTCATCGAAAAGGAGACTGACGACGGTCAGAGAATCTATGAGGTCTCCTTCCGCAGCGGCCAGTACAAGCTCGAGTACAATATCGATGCTTACACCGGTGAGATATTGGACATGGACAAGGAAAAAATCGTCACGAAAAAAAGCCGGAAGAACAAGCAGACAAGCTGGAACAAAAAGTCCCAAAAGCAAAGCAGCAAAAAATATTGGGACGATGATGACTGGGATGATGATGACGACGATGACTGGGACGATGACGACGATTGATATAAGAGGTCAGGGCTTATGCGGATTTTGTATGCTGAGGATGAAAAGGATTTAAACCGCATCGTGACAAAGGCACTGCAGGAAGAACGGTTCCTGGTGGATTCCTGTTTTGACGGAGAAGAAGCGATCGACTGCCTGCAGACGGCGGAGTACGATGCGGTGATCCTGGATGTGATGATGCCGAAAAAAGACGGCTATGATGTGCTAAAGGCCGTCCGCAGCAAAAAGGAGTCCGTGCCGGTGCTGTTTCTGACAGCAAAGGATGCCATCGAAGAGCGGGTACGGGGGCTGGATGCCGGGGCTAATGATTACCTGGTAAAGCCCTTTTCGCTTGAAGAGCTGCTGGCGCGGGTGCGGGTATTGACACGGACAAAGCACGACACGCAGGATCATCTTCTGCGCGCCGCCGATCTGACGCTCGATACCGTTTCCCACGAGGTGCGCCGTGACGGAAAAGTGATCGACCTGACCGCAAAAGAATACCAGCTTTTGGAATATCTGATGTATAATCAGGGCAAGATCGTAAGCCGCACGCAGATCGAAGACCACATCTGGAACTTCGACTATGAAGGCGGGACCAATGTGGTCGATGTCTATATCCGCTATCTGCGGCAGAAGATCGACAAACCCTTTGACCAAAAGCTGATCCGCACCAAACGGGGGATCGGCTATATGCTGACGGGAGAAAAAGCGTGAGAAAACTGTCCATCCGAAGCCGTATCCTGCTGCTGTTTGCGGGAGCAATGATGATCGCCATGGCGCTGACCTTTTTGCTCGTGTACATTGTCAGTGCGTCCGTGATGAAAAAGACTCTTTCCGACTATCTGATGAGCGCGGTGGACACCAATGTCGACAAGCTGGTGTTTCTGACTGCGGAGGAAGCGCAGGCTGAAAAAGCGCGGGATACCAACGATCTGTTTGTCGATTACAAGGACGGCGTACTTCAGATTGACGACGATTTTCTGGAAATCTTAAATGATGTGGAAAGCGCTCTCTATACTGGAGAAGGCGACCTGCTGTACGGCGACAATTCACTGTCCCGGGAGATGGCGGGAGAAGCATTTACTGTTTCCCGGTTGTATGAAAAGGAGATCCGGGGCGACCGGTATGTCGTCTACGACCGGAAATTCGTCGGAAAAAAGCTGAACGGTTTGTGGATCAGGGGCATCGTGCCACTGACCCGGCAGAAAGAACAGCTTGCGCAGATCACGAAAAGCGTGCTGGCCTTTTTACCTGTCATGCTGCTTATGGTCGTTTTCGGCAGCGTGCTTGCCGCAATGGGAATCCTTGGCCCGGTCCGCCGGATGGAACAGACCGCCGCGGCGATCGTGGACGGGGAAGATCTGAACCGCCGTATCGAAACCGGCAAAAACAAAGACGAGCTGTACTCACTGGCAGTCAGCTTCAATGCGATGTTTGACCGCCTGCAGCAGTCGTTTACCAGGGAACGGCAGTTTACCTCGGACGCGTCCCACGAACTGCGTACACCGCTTGCCGTCATCACGGCACAGACAGAATATGTGACGGCAAAGGACCGCAGCAGCGACGAATACCGCGAGGCTTTCGCGGTTGTCGGACGGCAGGCAAAGCGTATGCAGCGGCTCGTATCGGATATGCTCGACCTGTCGCGGATCGCGCAGGGTCAAAAACGCTATCCGGTCGCAGAGGTCGATCTGAGCGCCATCGTTACGACGGTCTGCGAGGATATGAAGCGGATCGCCTACAACAACATTGCCATCACGGCGGATGTGGCGGAAAATATGCAAATCGACGGCAACCCGGATCTGCTGGAACGGCTTTTAGTCAATCTGTTGGACAACGCCTATAAATACGGGTGCGCGGACGGGCACACGCATGTGGTGCTGGCAGAAACGGATGAAACGGTCCGCCTGCAGGTTCAGGACGACGGGATCGGAATCCTGGATCAGGCAAAAGAAAAAATATTCGACCGGTTTTACCGCGAGGAGGAATCCCGCTCGGGCGGCGGTTACGGCCTGGGGCTGTCTTTGGTGGCGGAGATCGTTCATTTCCACGGCGGAGAGATCCATGTGGAAAGCCAAAAAGGAACCGGAAGCTGTTTTACGGTCTGTTTCCCGAAAAAAGATAAATAACGGAAGCCCTGACTACTTGGAAAAAGAGGGATATACGGATGAAACAATTATTGAAAGTGTGGAAAAATGAGCCATTGTTTTCGGCTTTTCTGCTCGTTATTGTAATCGCGCTGATCGGCGCAGGCACGGCATTTGCGGCGGATACTGTGGCAAAGAGCAGCCTGATCAGTGAAGAAGCGGCGAAAAAATTTGCCTGGCTCGATGCGGGCGTCAAGGAAAAGCACATAAACCGGTCGTCCGTCGAGCTTCAAAAAGATGGTTTTCGGTATATTTATGATGTGGCATTCACTACAGACGAAGCATCGTATGCCTATAAGGTGCGCTCCTCTGACGGTACGATTTTAGATCGCCAAAAGGAAGTGACCGCACAACTGAAAGAGCCCGAAAAAAAGCCGGAAAAGCTCCAGACACAGAAGGTTTACATCAGCGTGGACAAGGCGAAAAAAAAGGCCTTAAAGCAGGCCGGCATTGCTGAAGACGAGGTCACTTTTTCCAAGGCAAAGCTGGAAAAGGACGATGGCGTGGCGTTATACGATGTGGAATTCTATACGGCGGATTTTGAGTATGAATACGAGATTGAAGCCTACAGCGGAAGGATACTGGAGTCTTCCGTCGAAGCGGCGGAAAATGCCACGGTACCGGCACGGACAGACAGCACCGGACAAAGCAGTGCGGCTCCGGCACAGCAGGTAACGGAAACACTTAATCAGACCGTTCCGCAAAAAACGACAGACCAGGCTCAAGACGGTCAGCAGATGCAAAAGAATGCGGATGCAGGAAATCAGAATACGGTCTTGGATGACGACCGGGACGACGATGACAGTAATGATTGGGACGATGATGACGACGATAATGATAGCGATGACGACCGGGATGATGATGACGATGACGACGATAATGACACCGATGATGATGACGATTGACAGCTGCTACGACCGGTGGTATTGTAGGATGCAGTGATCCAGTGCGGCAGCCGGAATGAATCAAACAGCGATAATGAGGAGGTCATAATGAAAAAGAAAATAATTACCATGATGATGGCAATAGCGCTGCTCGGAGCCGGATGCGGCGCAAACCAGCAGGCAGCGCCGGAAAGCGAAGTCGAATTTGAACAGGCCGGAAAAACCGATGCTTCGGAGGATACAGGTGATGAACTGGAAGTGATCTCTGAGCAGGAAGCACTGCTTGCCGCCTTAAAGCAGGCCGGACTTTCTGAATCCGATGTGACGGTGACAAAGATGGCATTGGATATGGATGACGGGCAGCAGATCTATGAGATTGAGTTTGTCACAGCGGATATGGAATACGAATACGATGTCAATGCCACAACCGGCAGTATCGTCTCGTTCAGTCAGGAACCATACACAGGCGTTGATGATGACTGAAAACGATCGTCTGATTTTCCATATCGATGTCAACAGCGCGTTTCTGTCCTGGGAAGCGGTACGCCGAGTCAAAAACGGCGAGCCGGATCTGCGCCTGATCCCATCCTGTGTCGGAGGCGACCCGCAGTCGCGGCGCAGCATTGTTTCGGCAAAATCGATTCCCGCAAAGCGGTATCAGATCCACACGGGCGAACCGGTGTCAATGGCACTGCGGAAATGTCCGGAGCTTGTAGTCGTCCGTCCCGATTTTGCGCTGTACAAGGAATGTTCAAAAGCATTTAAGGACATCTGCAGACTGTATGCGCCTGTCGTCGAAGAATTTTCGATCGACGAGTGTTTCATGGATTTCACCGGGACGAAGCTTTTGTATCCGGATCCGGCCGCATTGGCGTATGAGATCAAAGACCGGATCCGGGATGAGCTGGGATTTACAGTCAATATCGGCATTGCCCGCAACAAGCTCTGCGCAAAGATGGCGAGTGACTTTGAAAAACCGGATAAGGTGCATACGCTGTTTCCCGAGGAGATACCTGACAAGCTGTGGAAATTGCCTGTCGGGGCTCTTTTGTTTGTCGGAAAAGCTTCCGTTCAGGCGTTGGAAAAGGCTCATATCCGTACGATCGGCGACCTTGCCCATGCGGATGTGTCTTATATCAAAAATCTGCTCGGCGAAAAAGCAGGCGCGCAGGCTCACCGCTATGCCAACGGTATTGATGATTCTCCGGTGCGCGCCGAGCGGGAAGAGCGAAAAGGCTACAGCCATGATGTGACTGTTGACGAAGACATTACGACAACGGAGCGCGCAGATGCGATTCTTTTGTCGCTTGCTGAGGTCGTTGCGGCGCGGATGCGGAAGGATAAAGCGAAAGCCGGCAGCATTTCCGTATCTGTCCGCTATCTGGATTTCAAAACCCGGTCACATCAGTGCCGTTTAAAGCGGCCGACGGACAGGACAAGAGAAATCTATGAAACGGCCTGCGGGCTTTTGGCTGAACTGTGGAAGGATCACCGTCCGCTGCGTTTCCTTAGTATTTCCCTGACAAATCTGTCACGGGATGGCGCCTGGGAGCAGATGTCACTGTTTGAGGAAAACGATCCCGGAAAAAATGAGCGCGAGGAGAAAATGGACAAGACCGTTGATGCCCTGCGCAGCCGCTTCGGAGCGGATATCATCAAGCGCGGCGCGGTGATTGCGCTTGAGAATGGGAAATGATGGATTTTATCTTAATCTCCCAGCCAAGAAGTCAAAGACCTTTATAAGAATGTGGTATTGCCGTTTGCCCAAAGCTGACGCTCCCCGTCGACCAGCCGGATCACATCGGGGTCGGCGGCTGCCATTTTCTGTATCACGGATTTCCACTTCTCTTCGGGTAAATCATCTTTGGCATCCGCAGCTTTGACTCCGTACGACAGGGCGATCAGCGCGCCGCGCTCCCTAAGCTGTTCCATGACCGGCTCGATATCCTCTCCGACCGTCTGATATTCGACATCGATCAGATCCGCGCAGTGGCTCTGGGCGATCTGATCGTAGATCCGTACCAGCTCATCCGCGCCGACTGCAACCTGTCCGCCTTGCGCCGCCGTCCGCACCGTAGCCAGCAGCACGCAGCTGTCAGTCATGCCGCGCAGGGATTCCAGAGTCTTGCGGATCTCCGCCTCATCATGCAGTCCCGCAAAGACGCCCATCTGCCATTCCAACAGCTTCGCGCCCTGCCTCGTCAGGCGCGCCGCCGCGATGCAGACCTCGTCGTAATCCCGCCCCGAAAGCCGCGTAAAGGTAAGCGGCTTTGATTCATCTAAATACATTCCTTTTATGATCAGCGGCATATGCTCCTCCTTGCTGGCCAAACATTTTTTCAACGAAATCTCCGACAAACGATTCCGCTCCGCCGGAACCTTCAAAACATTCATAACAACAATAGCAAAAACGCTATATAAAAACAATACCCTGCCAATCATCCCCATAAATTTGACATCCCACCTATTATCCGCTAAGATGATGAAAGTTATATTACATTAAATGAATAAAGCGAGGAGTGTTACAATGAGTTTTTCCTATTTAAAAGCAATGCCGACGCCGCAGGAGATCAAAGAAAATTATCCTCTCAGCGAGAAACTGGCGCAATTAAAAAAAGAACGGGATCAGATCATTACCGACATCCTGACCGGAAAGGACGACCGTTTTCTCGTGATCATCGGTCCGTGCTCGGCGGACAATGAGGATGCGGTCTGCGAATATGTCAGCAGGCTTGCCAAGGTCGCGGAAAAAGTACAGGATAAAATTTTCGTCGTGCCGCGCGTCTATACGAACAAGCCGCGCACGACCGGCGAGGGCTACAAAGGCATTGCCTCCCAGCCGGATCCGACCCAGGATCCCGATATGGTCGAGGGTCTGATCGCCATGCGCAAGATGCACATCCGCGCGATCGAAGAGAGCAATATGACCTGTGCCGATGAGATGCTCTATCCTGAGAACTGGGTCTATGTCGAAGACCTGCTCTCCTATGTCGCGATCGGCGCGCGGAGTGTTGAAGACCAGCACCACAGACTGACCGTGTCCGGTTTTGATGTCGCGAGCGGCATGAAGAATCCGACCAGCGGCGACTTCAATGTCATGCTCAATTCGGTCTATGCCGCACAGCATCCGCACCACTTCACCTTTGGCGGTTACGAGGTCAAGACGACCGGCAATCCGCTGGCGCATACGATCCTGCGCGGTGCCGTATCCAAGCACGGCAACGCGACACAGAATTATCACTATGAGGATCTGATCCGTCTTCACAGGATGTACGAAGATATGGATTTAGTCAACCCTGCCTGCATCATCGACGCAAACCACTCGAATTCCGGAAAGGATCACTCCCAGCAGCCGCGTATCTGCCGTGAGATCCTGCACAACCGCAAGTATTCCGACGAAATCCGCACGCTTGTCAAGGGCGTGATGATCGAAAGCTACCTCGTCGAAGGCAACCAGGGCATCTCCGACCACCAGGTCTACGGTAAGTCCATCACAGACGCCTGCCTCGGCTGGGAAGATTCCGAACAATTGCTGTATGACATTGCAGATAGATTATAAGTTTATAGAAAGGAGATACCCGCCTATGAAAACCGAAAACAGCCGCCCC
This sequence comes from Lachnospiraceae bacterium, assembly GCA_017470735.1. Classification (GTDB taxonomy): domain Bacteria; phylum Bacillota; class Clostridia; order Lachnospirales; family Lachnospiraceae; genus RGIG4930. Next base: position 10,594 of record JAFUYB010000055.1, read on the forward strand.
CGTATTCTGATCATTGACGACATGGCCATCAACCAGATGCTCTTGTCTTCCCAGCTGGAGGCTCTGGATGTGGAAGCCGATGTCGCTTCAAGCGGGGAAAAGGGCTTGGAGCTTTATGGGAAAAACCACTACGACCTGATCCTGCTGGATCAGATCATGCCGGATATGGACGGCTACGAGACATTCGCGCGCCTAAAGGAGCTTTTCAAAGAGAAGGGACATGCAGTTCCCGTCATCTGCGAGACAGCCGACGATTCTGACGAGGCAAAAGAAAAGTTGACAGCAGCCGGATTTGCCGAAGTGATGATCAAGCCGATCGATTTCGGCGAGCTCCACGATATGATGGTACGCCAGCTTGGCGACACCTACCAATCCATCCGGCAGCCGGTCAGAGAAGCCTCCGATGAAGAGCTCGAAGCCGCATACCACGAATTGCCTGAGTGGCTCCACTCTATCGAAGGACTCGATGTCCGTTATGGGTTAAAACGCTGCGGCGGAAATGCCTCCGACTACATGGACGCGCTGGCTATCTTTGTCGCTTCGATCGACGACAAGGCCAAGAGCGTCAAGCACTACCTCGAAGCCGACAATGAGCGGATCCAGATCTTGCGTCTGCACTCCTTAAAAAGCAGCTCCCGCCTCGTAGGGGCTGTCACCCTCGCCGAACAGGCAGCGGCACTCGAGGCGGCAGGCAAGGTCGGCAATGAAAAAGCCCTCAAATCCGGCACCGAAACACTGATCGCGCATTATCGCGAGATCGAGGAACAGTTAAAAGCGCATCTGGGCGGCAACGCCAAAGAGGCAGGCCTCCTGCCTCCCGTATCGGATGAGACTTTGCATGAGATATACGCTGCGCTTGCCGACGCGGTCCGCGCGGATGACGGCGACAACATCGACACGCTGCTGCGCTCCCTCGGGGAATACGCCTTGGAAAGCGCCGACGCGGTCCGTCTGGAGCGGCTCAAGATCGCCCGCCGCAAAATGGACAAAAAAATACTGCAGAATATATTGGCAGAGGTCGAGTAAGCTTTAGAGCGGGACACAGAAATTTTGTCCGGACAAAAGCGCGAAAGAGGTTCAGTCCTGATGCTGTCTGACCTCGTGGTCTACCACATAGTCCTTGAACTCATGCAGCCCAAACAGCATCGTTCCCAAAAAAGCGTACTCACTGACATCCCGGACTGAGATCAGATCCGGGATGTATTGTTCTTCCATCACTTCAGCAATCTTCCTGCGCAGCTCGTCCATATCCGGCACGAGATCACACCGCACCAGAATGACCTGCGGATCGATCATTGCGATATTGGCTGTCAGATAAAGACTGAGCATTTCCAGCACGCGCTCCGGCGAATGGCTGATGACATTTCCGACACCCACGCCGGGCCTCTCCCGGCGGAAAATCGGTCCCAGCTCGCCGGACATCTGATGGCTTCCGATGACCGGATGCCCGTCGATCACAAAGCCTTCTCCGCCGACTAAGCCGCCGCGAGGATGCGAATGGTAGGTGATCGTGTCATACTTATCCTGCCCTGCGTAAAATCCAATCGCCACGGCGGTCGTGTTGTTAGAAACAAACACAGGAATATGGTACGACTCGCTCAGCCTGGCAGCAAGCTGACTGTATTCAAAGCGAATATGCTTTTTTTCTCGGTAACTATACACTACGCCAGGCATCGAAATGGCAACACAGTCAATATCGTTTCCCTTACAGCAGGATTGGAACTGAGTGTCCATAATGTCATAGATATCCCGCTCTGTGCAATGTCTTTTGATAACCTTCTCCGAAAAAGTAATCTCGCCGCTGTTGTAGATCCGGTATCCATAAAAGGTGCGGTCCAGATCGTGCGTGACCGTGATCGCGAATATTTTGGCATTGTTCTCAATGTCGCGCATCACCTTTGCCACGGCAATCTCTTCTTTGGTGGTCTTTGCCTTCGCGATCTCATCGCGCACATACTCCAGCACGCTGCCGGTGTCGTAGGTCGCAAACAGCGCGGGCGGGATCTGCAGCACGATCTTGTCATAGAGGATTTGGCGGACCTTTTCATATTCATAGGCAATCTGGGGCGCCATCAGGATCACATCAAAATCAAACGCCTTTTCATAGAGGCTCGGAAACGGGATCGCCGCAAATTCATAATCCAGCGACAGCGTCTTTGCCCCCTCGGACAGCTTGCCCGCAAAAAAGCTGGTCGTCATCGCGCTTGTACAGCTTAAGAGAATACGGGTCGTTCTGCGGTCATTCTGCTTGCGCAGGATGCCGATCATCTCCTCAAACAGCTCCTCGGCGTGCTCCGCGTCCTTTAACTCAAAATGCAAAAAGAAGATCGTCTCGTCATCGGATTTGCGGTTCAGGCGCAGCTCCGCCACTTCCATTTCAAAATGGTATTGGTTGATCTCCCCATACACCGTGTCCGCGTCCAGACGGATATGGTCTTCGTCTTTGCGCTCCAATGTGTAATCATCCCCGGTCTGTTCCATCACCCAGGATAAAAAATCAAAAGTATTGTCCATAATCCCCTCTTTCCCACACACTTTTATCTCGGAATATACACCATCGCCGTCTTGCGGAACGCGGAATAAATGCGGGTGCAGGCCGAATAGATCAGGCCCAGGCAATAAATCCCCACCAGCACCTGCGTCGATCGCACAAAGATCACGCAAAAGACGATCGTCAGCAGGTTGATTATCCCGCGGATCGTGGCAAGCCGCCATGACGGAGCTTCTAAGCGTTTTGCTTCCAGCCCGCGCAGTATGTCCACCAATCCGGAAAACGCGTGGATCAAAAGCAGATAAAAGATCACGAAAAGCTTCGGCGAGTCCGACACGGCATTGGTAAGCATGCCGAAGTCAAAAACAATCGCTCCGGTATACAGCAGCATCTCTCCGCCGACCATATGCCTTGCCATCGTAAAATAATAAAAAAACGACCGGATCCCGGCAAGGATCATCAGGATACTCAAACTCCAGGCAATGACAGCGCAGCCGTCATCCGGAGAAAGGATCATGACCACGCTGCCCGCGATCATCAGCAATCCCGCCAGAACATTTTGTACGCGCTGTAACATACTCATCGCAGATCCTCCCGTCCGTTCTCGGCTTCTTTACTCGCATTGTGACGCCTCTTTGCATACGGAAAGAACCGCTTTCCATATTTCCAGAGCTCTCCCAGGCTGTCCTTCACGAGATCCACCGACACGCCTGCCAGTATATTTCCCGACTTAAAGATCCGGTTCGTGACCATGCTTTTCTGTGCCAGCGCCGCCGTAATAAACTTCCCCAGAAAGGTATTGTCTTTTTCATCTTTAGCGGCCTGCAGGTATTCTTCCGTATAGGCGTCCAGCTCAAAATCCCCGATCTCCTGACCGGACAGCTTTTCTCCAAATGCCTTCCAGTCCTCGCAGGAATCCAGCTGGCGCTTTGCAAGGATTGCCTTGATCTCATCCTCCCACGGCGCGATCGCGTCCCAGTCGTAACACTCTTTTTTGAAATCCTCGATCGTCCCCCGCAGGTACTTCATCGCATAAATCATCTGGCAGAACGCGTGCAGATAATCCGACGGATTGTCCTTTATGATCTCCTCGTAATCCCCCCACGCGGGCAGGTACTTGTAGCGCATAAAACTGTAATCCGGCAGATGCCCTGCTCTGCCGTGGCCGAGGTTCATCACCGAATTTTCATTGCGCTGGTAAACACTGTTGGTATAAAGACCTTTGTCAAGATCGTCCGGTTTGGACGGGCTGTGACGAAACGCGATTTTCCTCTCCTGCTCCGTTTCCCCGTCGGAAAGCAGCTCATAAAAATAATAATTGGTATTGTTGATAACCAGAGACGGCGTCCCCGCAAAATACCTGTGCGCCCAGGTGTCGGCCAGTATGTGCATCGCCAGACCTACTGCCTGCAGACCGGCATCCTTGGCAAGCTTTACCGTATCGACGACGAGATCGCCGTTGACATTACAGATCAGGCGGTATTTATCCCTATAAAGCCTGGTGCATTTTTTCTTTTCGGCATAAAGATCGTAAGGAAGGAAATGAAACGACGACCAGATGCGCGTAATGTCCTGCAGCCCGATCACATCCGTCCTCGCGTCCATCATCTCCAGCTGCAGCTGCGTCGTCGCCGCCGTCTGCGGCGCTTTTATCTTGGAAAGAAATGTCTTCGAGCACCAGTCCACGAACTGGGCGCTGTAGCAGACCGCCATGCTCTCTTCATGGGAATATCCCGCAATATACGCGGCCGCGTAGGTCGCGTAATAATGAAAATCCTTTTGCATAACCGCCTACCCCTCCAACTGCTTTTTGAGCTTTTTGACCCGGATCGCCGAAATGACCATTTCCCATAGGACAACGATTGCCGTAAAATCAACGATCAACGCGGTCACGCGATCCGTCATGGAGGTCAACGCGTCTGTAGGCGCCCCCAAATGTGTCAGCGTATACAATTCACTATAAATATAAAAAAGCAGAACCAAAATTGCCACAATGACATAGGCAATGCCTCTTTTCTCCCCCATCCCCTCTTTTCTGGCGGATATCCCTAGATACAGACGCACCAGAAGCGCGATGATCATGAGTATAAGAACGAGTATGAACAGAAAAATAAACGCTATCGCTTCGATGAGCGCGCGGGTCAGTCCCCCGCCGACATCTGCTGAATCACCCATGGCGTCCTCAAGGAAAGCCAGTACCCGCTTTCGCTCGAGCACAAAGAATAAAAGCATCTTGACAACGCTCCAGACACCAAACAGGATCACGCCCGATCCGCTGACCATCAGTCTGTTTTGGTGGCGCCTTAATTCCCTTTCCATACAGCCCCCTAATCCATTTATTGCAGCACTTCCTTTAAAGTCTCGGTCATATTGTTGACATCGATCGGCTTGGCGATGTGTCCGTTCATGCCAACCGCCAATGCTTTCTTGACATCCTCTGAAAAAGCGTTCGCCGTCATCGCGACGATCGGGATTGACGAGAGCTTTTTGTCAAACAGCCCGCGGATCGCCGCAGCCGCCTCATAACCGTCCATCACCGGCATCTGGATATCCATCAGCACCGCGTCAAAATAGCCCGGCTCGGATGACTTTACCTTGTCCACGGCGATCTGGCCGTTCTCCGCTGTTTCCACTTTAAAGCCCAGGCTGGTCAGAAGCATCAGCGCGATCTCGCGGTTGATCTCCATATCCTCAACCAAAAGCAGCCGCTTGGCTGTAAAATCCACTTCATGATCGTTTTCTTCTTCGGCATCTGTCTCTTCTGTCTCGACAGCGTCAGCTTTCTTCTTATCCGATTTCTTCTGCAATGCAAACGCCAGCTTGATCACAAACTCCGTTCCGCTGTCGGGCGCCGTGTTGACCTCGATCGTACCGCCCATCAGATCGATGATGCTCTTGGTGATCGCCATCCCAAGCCCGGTACCCTGGATACCGCTGACCGTCGATGTCCGCTCCCGCTCAAACGCTTCAAATACCTTTGCCGCGAATTCCGGCGTCATGCCGATGCCACTGTCCGCCACGCGCAGCTCATAGTGACCGAACCCATCCGACCCGTCGCCGATCTGCCATGCGGTCACCGAGACAGTGCCGCCCTCCGGCGTGAATTTGTACGCGTTGCTCAGCAGATTCAAAAGCACCCGGTTGAGACGGTTCTTGTCACAGAGGATCTTTGTGTTTTTAATCTGGGACGCATCCACACGGAATTCGATGTTTTTTTCTTCCATCTGTGTCGAGAACATATCCTCGACTTCGGCAAGCGTCTTTTTGAGGTTGACGGGGATCGACTCGAGATCCATCTTGCCGCTTTCGATCCGGCTCATCTCCAGCACATCGTTGATCAGTGCCAGAAGATGATGGCTCGATGTCTTGATCTTGGCCAGGTATTCGCGCAGCTTTGCCTCGTCATTTTCCTCGTCCTCAGCCAGATTGACATAGCCGATGATCGCGTTCATCGGCGTGCGGATATCGTGGGACATATTGGACAGAAAGACCGTCTTTGCCTTGCTCGATTCCTCCGCTGCAGCCTTTTCCAGCTCGGCCTCCTCCTCGCGCCTGACGATCATCGAATAGAGAGAAAACATGATCGCCAGCGTCGCCACGATCAGTCCCATCTGGATAATGCTGTTGCGTACCAAAAGATGGTTCGCCTCCTCCATCTGCTCTTCCAGATACCGTTCTGTTGCCGCAATCGTCGGAGGATCGCTGACCGGATTGTGTTCCTCATAATATTCACTGATGTTGGTAATGACACGCTCCGTCATATCATTTGTCGCCTGGCGAACCCACAGCAGCGAGGTGAAGAAGATCAGAAACAACAGCCCGATCCAGACGATCATCGATTTTCCGAAACGGCGTTCAGTATCCTTTTCAAACACATAGCGGAAATAAACAAAGCCTAAAATACTCCAGACCGCAAGGATCAGATAGGATTCCGTCGCCATCGCTCCGGCGGCGAACGCCATGAAATACAGAAAGAAAAATACTGAACACGCCAGTCCGATCAGCCCGGCCCACTGCGCCTTTGTGTCCTTTTCGCGTTTGGCAATGGCGTAAGCATCCGCAGAAGTGTATCCATAAGCGATCGCCGCGCCGACCGTCGTGACATCCACGATCCATCCGATCGCCGTCCTGCCCAGAAACGGGATCGGCAACGAAATCGCCATCAGAAACAAAAGCGCGTTTTTCGGTGCGCCTGCTTCATTCCGCCCGCAGAACCATTTCGGCAGAATGCCCTCCTCGCCCATCGCGTACAAAAGGCGGCTTGCCGCAATGAAATTGCCGATCAATCCAGTGATAACTGCCGAAAGCAGCGTCACGCCCAGCATCAGAAGCCCCGCCAGCCCCATCGCTTCGTGTGTCGCGAAAAAGACAGGCAGTCCCTTCATACCGTCAAGATGCGGCAGATCCGCAATATATGCCCGCCAGCTTCCGTATCCCACCGGCTGGATCGCCGCAGCAATTTCCGAAAGCAGCGTATAAGCAATCGCTCCCGCCAGCAGTGCGGCCGCCATCAACGGCAATGTCTTTTTGGCGGAAAAACGGATCTCTTCAGCTGAATGGGACACCGACTCGAATCCGACATACGCCCACGGCGCGAGGACGACGATCCCGATGACCTGGCTGATCTGCGGCATGCCATTTGCGGCAAAAAGCGGTTCCATCGTAAAGCCTCCGCTCTGATGCGCCGACCAGACCGAGAAAAACGCGATCAGAACCCCGGCAAACAGCATGACCGCAAGGACGGTCTGTGCCCAGGCAGCCAGCTTCTTTCCAAAGATACAGAGCATGCCAAAAATCAGGATCGCCGCAATCGTCACCAGCGTCTCGCCGAGAAAAATATCGTATCCGAACAACCGATAATGGAAGCCGAACTGGAACAGGCTCCCCAAAAGATTTCTGCCGACCAGCACCAGCGCCGTGGCGTTCGCCCAGATGATCGCCACATAGACAAGCACCAAAAACCACGAGCTTAAAAAACCGTGGTCGTAGCCGAACGCTTCGATCGTATAACTTAAGATACCGCCCGATTTCGGAATGCGGTTCATCAGAAAATGATAGTTCATGCCGATGATCAGCATGACCACCGCGCCGATGGCAATGCCAAGCGCCGTCCCCAGCGGCCCCGCCAGCGGCAGAAAAGTCGTCCCGGGCATCACAAAGGATCCCCAGCCCACGCTGCAGCCAAATGCCAGTGCCCATACACTGATCGGAGACAGGTAGCGGTCAAATCCCGGCTGCTGCTCTGCTACATCACCCTGCTGCATCCCATTTTCCGTATCCATATTGAAAAACCCCTGCATCTTTCTATTTCAATATTGAGTATATAGCAAACCCGTCAATAAATAAATACTGCTTCTTTATATTTTGCCAGCCCGTACATCTTTTCCGAATCCGCCAGCGTCAGGTTCATACAGCCGTGCGATCCATGCTGGACATAGTAGGTCGGCGTCCATGAGCCCCACTTCTGCCACGGCGCCGCATGGAATCCGGTACCCGTCCAGGTGATCCGCACCCAGTTTTTCACCGGCGTCTCATAGTCCTCGCCGACTAATACCCGTTCCTCCTGGTGCTCTTTGATGTAGTAAACGCCCTTCTTCGTCTCCCGCCCCTCGACCGGCTTGCCCGTGATCGTCCGGCAGGAATAGACGATCTCGCCATTCTCATGCACATAGATCATCTGCTCACCTAAAGACACCTCGATGAAATTGTCGGGATCCCAGTCCTCATAATTCTCATAGTCCTTGCGGAAACCGACCGTCTTGTAGATGGTCTCCAAATCCGTCGTAATCGCTTTTTTGTTCGCCTCTGACGGATCCTCTAAATAAGCGTCGGCCGCTTTTTTATCGACTGCGGCATTGAGCGTATCCCCGGTCTGCTGCATGGTCGCCTCGTAGTCTAAACACCAGCCATAGTCCCCTGCAGGCACCGTCACTTTCTGCCCATTGTGATTGGTGATCGTCCGGTCCTTGTCCGCCGTCTTGTATTTCAAGCAGAACGGCTCGATCCATTCTGACAGCTTTTCCCGGTTGTAGGTCACGCCGGCATCCGTGTACTGCGTCACGCCAAAAATATCCTTCGGCGTCATCGTCTCCGAATCACCCATCTGCAGATCCCAGGTCAGAAAACGCGTAATGTAATACCGGTACTCCTCCAAGCGGTCTTTCATCTCCTGATCCGCCGCTAAAAGCTCCGGCTGCAGATACATATCCGGGTAGACATCGCCGTCCGACACATCGATTGCTTCCGTTCCCTGGTCTAGCGCTTCACAGACCGCGTCGTACAGCTCATCCCCATCAATATGATTGCCATAGACCTCTTTTTCGATCTCGACAGTGTCTTTTTCATCGGAATAGACTACCTGCGCCGCGACCGGCTCTGTGATCGGGTAACTGCTGCTCCCCGTGACTAATTCACTCTGACTGATCTTCGTCTTTAACGCGCTTTCATCATAGCTCACATCGTTTGCCGCTTCCAATTCGTGCGGCGACCACGGAAATGTCAGATGGTCATGCTGATCATCATACACTTCCTGCAATGAATCCCTGCGCACCTTTATCGCATAGGAAATATCATCGCTTGCAACCGTAAGCTTTCCGTCTTCCCGCGCCATCACCGTAAGGGTATAGTCCGACCCGTCCGGAAACAGCTTTTCGGATTCCTCCAAAGAATAGCCCGACACATCCACGCCATTTACCGTCGTGCGTCCATACCATTTACCGCCGCAGACCGCTTTTGAATAAATCCATGAGAACGCCAGCAGCAGGACTACCGCCCCGGCAATCCCTCCTATGGCCATCCTCACTTTATCACCTTTCATTTTCCTCTCCAAATCTAATCTGATCCTTATATCTGACTCTACTATTTTACCATTTTCTATCACGAAAACAACGGTTTTTTACGGAATTGTACATGTTGCAAAAATCCCATCCGAACGCCGGATGGGACTGCATGAAAAACCTTATCCATATGAAAATGCGTCGTCTGTCCTCATGACTTCATGCCCCGCGACATCAGGATTTTCTCCTCCGGAGTCGGAAAACGGTATTGCATGATCTGCGCGTCCGCGCCGAAATTGCGCTCGACAACCTCCTCGAGCGTCTCACCCTTCTCCACCTCAAACAGAAAAACCCTCCGCCGTCTGCCCTTCATAATCTCCGCTGCGTAATAGGTATTATCCATAGTTGATACCTGTCCCTTTTGCTTGTCCTTATTCTCTGCATCATGTGTTGCCAAAACTCATTGCACACGATTTTAATACACTTTCCATAAAATGTCTATCAAAATACGCCGAAAGTTCTTTTAACTCACAGCCGGTGCCTTATTCGTACTGTATTGTGCATATGGATTGGTATAAAATCCCGTATTGGCTGAAATCGGCATAAGCTCCTCCTTTACCTTATACCATCAACTCCCGTGACAGATAGAAAAACAGCTTTTCCTGGTCAATCGGCTTGCTGACTACACAATTCATGCCCGCATTCCTGCATCGTTCCTTGGCCTCTTCCGTCACATCCGCCGTCAGCGCGATGATCGGTATGTTCTCCGCATCCTCCAGCGGCAGCTCGCGGATCTCCTTTGCCGCCTCCGTGCCATTTTTGACCGGCATCATCAGATCCATCAGAATCGCCTGGAAATGGTACGCTCCCCGCGCCTCGTAGATATCCACCGCTTCCTGCCCGTCACGCGCCAGCTCCGAGTGGATGCCCTTGGTATTGAGCACCTCGATAATGACTTCGGCGTTGATCTGATTGTCCTCCGCGACAAGGACATTTTTCCCATAGAGCATCTGCTCCTCATAGGAATCCAGCTGATGCCGCGCAAGGGAGATCTGTTCCTCGCTCGCGATCGGATAGCTCATCCGCACCGTAAATTCCGTGCCCTCGCCGAGCTTGGACCACCACGAAATCCTTCCTCCCATCAGCTCGATCAGATTCTTGCAGATGTAAAGTCCCAGCCCGATGCCGTTCGTGTATTCCATCTCCCCGCTGTACTGCTCAAACGGAAGGAACATCCGCTGCTGGAAATCCTCACTGATCCCGATCCCGTTGTCACGGATAATATATGTGTATTCCGCCCGGTCATCCTCATAGCGCACCGTTGTCAAAAACGAAATTTTGCCTCCTGCCGGAGTAAACCGCAGGCTGTTGGTCAAAAGGTTCATCAATGAGCGCTCGACATGCTTCTTGTCCATCATGACATAGCGGTTCTCACTGCCGCGGAGCATGCTTTCAAACACCAGCCCACTGTTTTCCGCCTGTCCGCGGATGATCGTCGAGATCGAATTGACCAAATCATCCTCCCGGACTGCCGATTGGACTGTCACGACCTTTCCGGCGTTGATCCGGCTGGTCTCTAATATTTCCTCGATCAGTCCGACCATGTATTCACTCGAAGTCAGAATCTTGTCGAGGTTGTCACGCACTTCCTTGGAAAGATCGTGTTTCTGCAGGGTCAGCTGGGTCAGTCCGTAAATCGCGGTCATCGGCGTGCGCATATCATGCGACATCTGTGACAGGAATGTCTCCCTCTCCTGCCCGGACCGCACCGCCTCCCGCAATGCTGCCGCCATTTCCTGAATCTGCTCCTGGTCGTCCACCTGCTTGGTCGTATCCACAAAGGTGATCACGAGTCCGCGCAGCTTTCTCGCGTCCGTCCCGCCCGATTTCTTGTGAACCTCTGCCGCATCGTCATCCACCGCATGGTAGGGCACGATGCGGATCAGATAGGTCTTGCCTGCCACAGACGCGCAGTGCTCCTCCACCGGCTCTGCCGTATCGATGACCTCGCGGCACCGCTCCATCAGATCGATCGTCGTAAAATTGTAGGCAATATAACGCAGGCTCCGTCCGATATCCTGCTCCACAACATTGAATTCGGTCGAAATGTATTCGGTATATTTGCGGATGTTCAAATCCTTGTCTGCCATAATGACGCCGACCAGCGTGGTTGACAGGAAATTCGCCATGTCGTCGTTGACCGATGCCAGCTCCGTCACCTTGGACTGGTACTCGGAATTGACCGTATACAGCTCCTCATTGACAGACTGCAGCTCTTCATTTGACGACTGCAATTCCTCATTGGCGGTCAGCAGCTCTTCGTTTGCCGCCTGCAATTCGGCGTTGACCGACTCCAATTCGGTCACGGTCTGCCGCAGATTTTCTTTCGTCACCTTCAGTTCGTGCTCGAGGTCGGAAATCCGCTGCGATGCCGCGCTGTCAACATGGTATTCCTTTAAATCTTCCGGCAAAGCAGCACCGCCGCGCCCACGCAGAAATGCTATTGCCAAAAAGCCTGTCCGCTGTCCCTTGTTGTCACGGATCGGCTGCGCGATGATCGAAATCGTCTCCGGCGTATCGTCGATCTCAACGGGCACATTCTCATATCCGACCCGCTGCATCTGCTTTCTGCAATCGCGCATCACGGTAGACAGCGCGATCTTTAAGTCGTTGCGGATCAGCATGAAAATATCGTGCGTCGCCTCTCCGACCGGCACGAACAGGAACTTAGAGCAGTCCCCGTAGCTGCGGATCATCTCATTTTTCTCATTGACCAGCACGCACGCCGGCATCATCGCCTCAAGCACCGAAGTGTCCAGCTCGGTCGGCTTGTACTTGATATCCGACTCCTCGACGAAATCGCCGTTGTATAGCGGCTCGAACGCGCTCTCCACATTCTGCAGGGAATACGAAAAATGCTCATGCGCCGGAACCTTGCCGGACTGATTGTGAATGAAGATCTTTTCATTCGCCGAAAAGACCCTGAACACATCGTCATAGTCGATAACGGACTCGGAGTGTCCCAAAAACAGGTAGCCCCGGTCAGAAAGCGCCATATGGAAGATCGCGAACAGATTCCGCTGGAGCACCGCCTGGAAGTAGATCAGCACATTGCGGCAGCAGATCAGATCCAGCTTGCCAAACGGCGGATCCTGGAACACATTGTGCTGCGCAAAGATGATCATCTTGCGGATGTCGTGGCGGATCACATATTTATTCCCTTTCCGCGTGAAATACTTGGACAGCCGCGTCACCGACACATCTTCGATGATGTTGTCGCCGTAAACGCCGCGCACCGCCGTCGTAATCGAATCCCCGTCGAGGTCGGTCGCGAAAATCTTGACCTCCCGCCGGATGCCCAGCTCCTCCATCGCCTCGGTAAACAGGATCGCCACTGAATAGGCTTCCTCTCCGGTCGAACAGCCCGCGACCCAGACCCGAAGCTGCTTGTCAGCAGATCCGTCCTTGATCAGCTGCTTGACCACGGATTCCTTTAATACATCGAAATACTCCGAATCGCGGAAAAAGCTTGTCACCCCAATCAGCACCTCTTTCGCGAGAAGCTTTGCCTCATCCGGATTGTTGCTCAAATATGTCACATATTCCTGCAAATTGCGGTTGTGCGTCACAACCAGCCGCCGCTCAATCCGCCGCAGGATCGTCGTCTGCTTGTAATATGCGTAATTGATGTTGGTCACATTGCGCAGGATCGAAAAGACCTGCGACAGCAGATCCTCATCGGAAAGCTGGAACTTGGAGTTGACATCAATCATCGACCTGCCGATGTGCGACATCTCCTTGGCGATCGAATCCGGCGTCTGCACGAAATCGGCGAACCCCGTTGAAATCGCGTTCCGCGGCATCCCGTCGAATTTTGCGGATTCCGGCGTCTGCACGATGATCATGCCGTTCTGTTCTTTTATCGAACGGATGCCGTTGGTTCCGTCAGAACCGGTGCCCGACAGGATCACCGTCACCGAGCGATTCTGGTACTCCTGCGCCAGCGAACGGAAAAACACATCGATCGGATGGTTGATCTTTTCCGGATCGTGCTCTATGAGCCGCAAAACCTCAGAATGGATTTCCACATTGTACTTGGGCGGAATCATATAGATGTGATTGCGCTCGACCTGCATCCCGTCACGGATCTCGGTCACCGGCATTGCTGAATATTTCCCGAGAATATCCGCCAGAAGACTCTTGTGGTTGGGTGCCAAATGCTGGATGATCACATACGCCATCCCTGTATTGGACGGCAAAAATGTCAAAAACTGCTGCAGCGCTTCAAGCCCTCCTGCCGATGCGCCGATTCCGACAACGGCAACAGGCTGTTTACTGACCGGATATGTTTGATCCGCGTTCATATTATTCCCCTTTCTCCCTCAATTTAAGGTAATTATACCCCTTCGTCTTCAAAAAAGGAAGAAAAAAAGCGAAATCCTTTTCATATTAATTGCATGTATCCACCGTCTTTCTATGAAATGTAATTGGGGGGATTCCGACGGAGAACAGCCCGTTGCATGGTCTGCATCCACCATCATCCCATGAAATGTAATGGCATAATTGCACAAAATACTTCTGCTGATTTTGTCTATTTGTGCTATTTTGCTGAAATATTACGAAAATGTTACAAATATTTGCATTTTTTATAAATTTCTGTTAATATTCTCAAAACCGAAAGGAGCATGTAATGAATTTGATCTTTTTTAATCATAATGAAACACGAAAACATTCGATCACGAACAAGCTTTTATTCCTGACACGAACCGCCTTTCTGATGGCGTGCGCCATTCTTCTGGCAGGTATCCGGACAGAGGATGCATCGGCGGCGGCAAAGGTATCCGATCATATCGAAGCATTGATCGATACAGACGAAACGGTTTCTGCTATTAAAGAGGACGGCACGGTTTACGCGTCAAAGAAGGTAACAAAGAAAGCTAATGCCAAGAGCGAAAAAAACGCCAAAACCTCTGATACAAAGAACGCAAAATCCAAGAACGACAAGGATTCAAAGGAGAGCAAGAAGGATACGAAGTCGGCAAAGACAGAGAAGAAATCAACCACAAAAGACAGCGATACGAATAAATCGTCCGATAAGGATACTGCGAAAAGCACAAAAGATCCCAAAAAAGACACAAAGAAATCTGAAAAAAAGGCAGAATCCAAGGCTGAACAACCGTCTGCAGCGGCAGAAGCAGAAACAACCGACGACGATACGCCCCACTACACAGTGCATACTGCAAGCGGCGCAAAACGCTTAGCGGACGAATACCAGGATTATACATATGAAATGTGCGAGAAATACGGCATCGCCGAATACTTTGACCTGATCCTGATACAGATGTGCTGTGAGTCCGGTTACAATCCCAATGCGGTTGGCGCGTCCCGTTACTACGGCTTCATGCAGATCAGCTCGGCAAGCTTCTCCAGACTGGAAAGCCAGCTCGGTCTGACCGACATCCGTGAGCCGCACCAGAACATCGAAGCAGGCGTCTACCTGATGTCCTGCCTGATCCAGAAGTACGGTGACGCACAGGCGGCCCTGGTCTGCTACCACAGAGGAGAAAGCGCGGCGCGGCGCGGCATCCGCTCCGACAGCTATTCCGCAAAAATCGTTGCCATGCAGTCCACATTGGAAGCAGCATAAACATACCCTTTTACATAAAAACACCCGGAATCCAATTGCTAGGCATTCGGATCCCGGGTGTCTTTTGCGTTATTCTACATCACTTTCTGAAGAATTCATCCAATTTCAGCAGCAGCTCATCCTTCTCGATTGATTTTAACAGATAGTTCTGCGGCTTCAGGCTCATGACCTGCATCACACTGTTTTTATCGCTCTTGCCCGTCAGGAAAAATACCGGTATCGAGCTTGTCTCCGGGTCGCTCCGCAGCATTTCGAGAACCTGCGGACCCGATGTGACCGGCATCTCATAATCGAGCAGGATCAGATCTGCCGTGTTCATCCCGAGCCACTTGATCGCCTGCAGTCCGGAATTAACCATCGCCACACGGTAAGTCCCACGCAGCCACTCGCGGATCACGCCCAAATATGTCGGATCATCATCGACCACCAGAATGCTCTTCCGCTCCTCTTCAGATGACAGCCTGATCAAATGCCGCGAAAAGACATCGATATACTTGTCCGTATCCAATGGACGCAGGAAAATCTCAAGAATCAGATCATCAGACAGATACCGCTTGGTCTCTTCCGCATCCGTTTTTTCCCCGATCAGCGCGATCCGCTTGTCCGTCTCATTCAACTTGTCCTGCAGGTAATGCATCATATCCGGCTTCACATGCTCGGCATTGTCCAGATAGTAAGTCACCGCGCTGGCGCGATTCCACTCCGCATCTACCCGGTCAATCTTGGCCTGGACAAAAAAGGCCTCGATTCCTGCCTCTCCCAATTTCTTTAACAATACGCGGATCAGAAAGGATTCCTTCTCCCCGATCAGCATAATACCCTTCGTTGTTGATCCCTGATTCATCTGCATCTCCCTATAGATCAATGTAATCCCTATTATTTCTTTTTACTCTTCTTCGAAGAGCCGGAACTCTTTTCTTTTTTGTCATTGAGCCTGGTATTGCTCGGCGTATCGTCCTCATTCCGCTTTAAGATGATGACCTGCTTCTCCTTTGTCCATTTGGACGGATAATCCTTGCCGTTGATCGTACGGAAGGTACGCACCTTGATCATATAATGGGCGTCCTGCTTGCCGCCGATGAAACGCCGCTTTAAATTCTGTTTGGTCATCGCGCGGTAATTTTTTACATTGTTGGAACCGCTTTTTCGGACGCGGATATCGTAGCCGGTAATCTCTCCCTTGTTCTTTGCTTCAACGACAAACACGCCGACCTTTTTGCTGTATACGCGGAAATCCGTCGGCTTGCGGACCGCGATCAGCACTTTACCGGTCATATCCTCTGTCGTTGTGTTGCCGGTCGTATTGTCCGTGTTGTTTTCCGGAAGATCATAGGGCGAATTGTCCTCCGGAGGCTCCGTGGCATATATTGTTGATGCATTACTCAACATCAAAGAAAACAACAAAAAACAGGACAAAACCCTTTTGCACATTGCCTTTTTCCATTTCATTGCATACGCAAAACCTGCCAGAGCTTTCATCCTGTTTCCTCATTTTAAGCTGCGGCGGTCTCTGCTCCATCAAAATCAGTATGACCGTCCTTTATTCCCTTACTTTACCGGATCACGCGCGGCTTCACTTGCCATCATACGCCCAGCTTGTGGAAAATGCCTTGTAGGCGGTCACGCCGGCGACCGTCTTGGCGTCCTGAAGCTCGCCGGAATAGATCCATTCCAGAATCACCTCGACATTCCATGCCTGCACTTCAATCGCCTCTGCCTCGTCCAGCTGCTGCTCTGCCACCTTGTAGCAGTCACTCGCCAGATAGACCTCGACCAGCTCATTGCAGTACGCCGGTGTCGTGCGCAGGCTCATCAAATGCGTGAACTCGTCACTCGTATAACCGGTCTCCTCAGTCAGCTCCCGCCTTGCCGTCTCTTCAAAATCCTCCTCAGGCGTGCTCCTGCCCCCTGCAGGAAGCTCCCAGGTGTACCGTCCCAACGCCGGCCGGTACTGCTTGACCAGAATGATCTTGTCCCCGGGCAGTGCAGCTACGACGGCCGCCGCTCCATTTCGATGCTCAATATAATCCCAGGTCTCGATCCCGCCATTCGGCAGGACCACGACATCCTTGTACACATCCACGATCGTCCCCTGGTGTACCAGATCTCTTTTCTTTACCTTGACATGTTCCATAACCCCTGTCCTCCCTAAGAATACCGTATCTTTCCTTATTGTAGTCTTTATTGATAATACCGTCAACAAAAAAGAAAAGAAAAACCGCGATCCGGTGAGAATCCTCCCATCGGAACCGCGGCTTGTCATTTCATCGACTACTTGGCATAGTCCGTCACGCGCGACTCGCGGATCACATTGACCTTGATCTGCCCCGGATATTTCATCTCCTCCTGAATCCGCTTGGAGATGTCGCGGGCCAGAAGCACCATCTGGTCATCATTGATCTTGTCGGGTACGACCATGACGCGGACTTCCCTGCCTGCCTGAACGGCAAATGACTTGTCCACTCCGTCAAAGTCATTGGTAATTTCTTCTAATTGTTGTATACGGTTGGTGTATGTGTCTAATGTCTCTCGTCTTGCACCCGGACGCGCCGCACTGATCGTGTCGGCTGCCTGAATCAGAACCGCAATCAACGACTCCGGCTCCACATCCCCATGGTGCGCCGCCACTGCATTGACGATCAGCGGCGTCTCTTTGTATTTCTTGCACAGCTCCACGCCCAGCTGGACATGAGAGCCTTCCTGCTCGTGATCGACTGCCTTTCCGATATCATGGAGCAGCCCCGCGCGCTTGGCTGTACGGACATCTTCGCCGACCTCTGCCGCTAAAAGTCCTGCCAAATGCGCAACTTCGATGGAATGCTTAAGCGCATTCTGCCCGAAGCTCGTCCGGTATTTCATCCTGCCCAAAAGCTTGATCAGCTCCGGATGAATACCGTGTACGCCCACCTCTAAGGTCGCCGCTTCGCCTTCCTCGCGAATCGTCGTCTCAACCTCACGCTTCGCTTTCTCGACCATTTCCTCGATGCGAGCCGGGTGGATGCGTCCGTCAACTATCAGTTTTTCCAATGCAATACGGGCAATCTCCCGTCTCACCGGATCAAATGCCGAGAGCACTACCGCTTCCGGCGTGTCATCAATGATCAGCTCCACGCCGGTCATCGTCTCTAATGTACGGATATTCCGTCCTTCGCGTCCGATAATCCGGCCCTTCATGTCATCGCCCGGAAGCTGAACGACCGAAATCGTCGATTCCGCGACATGATCCGCTGCGCATTTCTGGATGGCATTCACGACGATGTCCTTTGCTTTCTTGTCGACTTCATCGCGCGCCTGGGCAAGAGACTCTTTTACGAGCTTTGCCGCATCCATTTTCACATCTTCTTCAACCGTTTTTAAAAGAAATTCCTTTGCCTGTTCGGAGGTGAGACCCGAAATTCGTTCGAGCTCCTGTAGTCTCTGTTCATTCAACTTGGCGACCTTTTCACGCTCTTTGGCGATCTGTTCTTCGCGTTTGTTCAGAGAAGCCTCTTTCTGCTCCGCATTTTCCAGCTTCCGGTCGATATTCTCTTCCTTTTTCTGGATGCGGTGCTCACTCCTCTGCACCTCCGCCCTGCGTTCCTGGATCTCCTTGTCAAGCTCATTCTTCCGCTGAATGGACTCTTCCTTTGCAGCGAGCTCAGCCTCGCGCTTGGTCGTCTCTGCCGTCTTGACTGCGTCATCAATGATCTGACGCGCCTTGTCCTCGGCACTTCCTACCTTTTGCGCGGCGACATTTTTATGGTAATTGCCCGCCAAAACCCAGGTCACTAGAACAGCAACGACAAGTGTGACAATGACCGCAATAATCGTTGTCTGCACAGGTGTACCTCCTATTCTATTGTCATTGTACAAAGAAATCTACAACGGATTAAGTGTACCTTTTCCAATAGCTTATGTCAAGCAATTTTCCTATGAGCAACTAAAAAAACAGGTGTATGGAGATCATCCCCATGCACCTGCTCTTTTTTGTTTCACTGCTGGCAGAAATTATTTATTCTGACTTTTTACTCTTCTGATTAGTCTTCACACTTGATTTTGTTGACGAATTGGCGGAAGACTTCGCCTTTGTCGTTTTGTTTGTCGTCGAAGTGCTCTCCTTGTCCGTGGAATTCGTCGTCGGGGAAGCTTCGGTATCCGTTGTCTCGGAAGCCTTCTCTGTCACATCAGAATCATTCTCACTTTCCACTGTCACCTTCTTGGACTTCACTTCCGTCTTGGACGCATCTGACTGCTCGTCTTTCTGCTCAGCCTTTTCCGCATCCTCTTTTTCCTGGGTCTGATCATTAGTGATCGCCTGCGAAGCATCAGTCTCATCGGTCACCGGCGCAAGTCCCTTGGAAGCATTCTCTTCTTCAGGCTCTGCCTGCTTCTGTTCAGCCGCTTCCGGTACTGCCGTCGTGTCTTCAAGCGGCGCAAGCGGCGGAGCAAGCGGCTCTTCCTCTGCCGCGGCCTGTCCGTCTTCGATCTCCTCGCACAGCTCGGCATCAGCAGCCTTGTCCTTGGTCTGTCCATCCACCTGCGTACCATCAGATACATCAGAATCATCCATTTCTTCCGCAAGCTGGATCAGATCACCGGCACTCTTGCTGCGTACCACATCGATTGTCGCCTCATCCAGATCGTCCGACCCGACAATGCCCTTGGTCACGACATATCGCCCTGCCGACAAGCCATTGTCCTGAGCGTCCTTGCGGTCCTTCATCGACACCTTTTCCACTGCTGTCGTCACATCATCGCTGACCAATACGCTCTCGACTTTTTCAGCAAGCTTCTCGCTCTTTTTCTTGCTCTTGCTCGAAACGGACATCAGAATGCCGCCCTCGTCAGCATCGACATAGCCCTTTTCCTGCAGGACATTTGCCGTCTTTTCTACCGCCTTGTCAAGGCTCGCTCCCTGAACGCCCTCTTTCTTGACGCTTTCCGCAAGCTCCTCGCCCTTTTTATTCAGAGCTTTGACACTGATCACGCGATCCATCCGGTTCAGAGAATATTCCACCGATGCATCCACATCAACCGACACATAGGAATACTCCTGCAGCTGTGACATCACACCGGACGCGATCGCAACCAACGCGACTGCGGCAGCTGCCGCACGACGGATCGGGAAACGACGGATCTGGACGCTGACAGGCATCGTAATCTCCTGACCCACTTCAGCAGTCATTTTGATCTTTTCGATTGTACCGTCATCCTTCAGAACGGCGCAGTAACCGTCCTTCGTCTCCAATACTACTGCTTTCACTTTAACTCACCATTGCC
The DNA here is from genome assembly GCA_017470735.1 of Lachnospiraceae bacterium. Classification (GTDB taxonomy): domain Bacteria; phylum Bacillota; class Clostridia; order Lachnospirales; family Lachnospiraceae; genus RGIG4930. The sequence continues at coordinate 30,767 of JAFUYB010000055.1, forward strand.
TTTCTGATAGAGTCCATGTATTCCGCTAAAAGCGGAAAATCCCCATCCAAGATCTCTACAGCGGCGATAATATACCGCCGATGCCTTTCCAACAGCTTGCGTGTCACCTTGACTCTGGAGATGATCTCCTGGATCGGCAACGCTTTCTGCTCACGAAGCCTCTTGCGGAATGCCTCTTCCGATAAAATCAAAGCCACAACCTTTGCGCAGCCCTCCTTCGTCTTTTTCGCTTTGGGTGAGGCATCCGCCAGATCCATGAACGAAAAACCATAACTGCGATTGAGTATCGTGCTGACCGCTTCGATTTCCTCTGTAATATCCCGCGTACCATCTCCGCTGACCGCCTGCTGGACAGTCTTCTGCCGGACTTCAAGCGCGAGTGAATTGACCTCGTCATTCTCCCCGTAATCGTCTGCATCCATCGCATATGGCTCTAATGCGATCTCCTGGGAAAATCGCTTTTCCGTACGGAGATAATCGTAGAGCCTGCGCCGGATAACCAGAGCCGAAAAACTCTCAAACTCGCCTTTCCCGGGTTCAAACCGGTCAATGGCATCGTTGAAAGCCAACAAGGCGACAGACCATTCATCGTCGCTTTCCGTCACATAGTGCCCTATTGCTCCATAGGCACGGGACAGAATAAATTTGGTATTCTCTTGTAAGAATACATTTCGATAGAGCGGATCCTCTTTTGCGCGGATCGCTCCATCTGTCAAATCAGTCATCTATACGCTCCATTCTACCGACCGATAGAGAGAGGAGTGATAAATCTGCCACAGCGCAATCCCGGTCAAACCTTGTAAAATCCAACCTGAATGGGGCTGTGACACCAATTCCTCTATAATAATTCGTATTCAAATCCAAAAAAAATGGGGTCAAGCCGTACTTGACAAAAAGATAATGGATTTGTATGCTTCTCTCTATGGATATCAATCAGCTAAAACACAAGCTTCATCACAATTTTTCACGCGCCGTGATCACCGGAAAATGGATGATTTTCTCACTGCTTTCCGGGATCATCATGGGCATAATCGGTACTCTATTTTACCACAGTATCGCTTTTGTGACCACACTTCGCGAAAATAATCCTTATTTTTTGGCATTATTACCCATTGGAGCCGTGATCATACTGCTTTTTTATCATTTTTTGCACTATGATAATGACGGCGGTACCAATCTCGTCCTCTCCGCCATCCATTCCAATGACCACATCCCGGGGCGGATGTCGGTATTGATCTTTTTTTCGACGATCCTCTCCCATCTCGCGGGAGCGTCCGTGGGCAGAGAAGGGGCCGCCCTGCAGATCGGCGGCTCCCTTGGAGGCTATCTCGGAAAACGGCTTGGACTGGACGAAACAGACAAAAAAACCATGATCATGTGCGGTATGAGCGCTGTTTTCGCATCCTTGTTCGGGACACCGATAGCGGCAGCCATATTCTCAATGGAAGTCGTATCGGTCGGCATCATGCATTACGCCGCGCTGCTGCCCTGCGTCCTCGCCTCCTATGTGTCCGTCGGGGTCGCCCATCAGCTGGGCGTCCAATCCATGTCCTTTGAGATTGCCGTAATCCCGGACTTCGACCTCAAGGGCGGTGTCTACACCTGCATCTTTGCTCTCGCCTTTGGACTGGTCAGCATGCTCTTTTGCATCTGCCTCCACCGCTTTGAAGAAGGAGCAAGGCTGCTTCTCCCAAATGCTTATATCCGCGCTGCAGTGTGCGGAAGCATCCTGCTTGTGGGAACCCTGCTTGTAGGCGATCAGGCGTATAACGGATCTGGTATCCATACGATCGCGGCATGCATGGCAGGGGAACATTACCGCTGGGCTTTTTTAATGAAAATATGCTTTACCTCGATCTCCATCGCGGCCGGGTACAAAGGCGGCGAGATCATCCCGAGCCTTTCGATCGGGGCAGCCTTCGGCAGCTTCCTCGCTTCCTGCTTCGGGCTGGATCCGTCGCTTGCCGCGGCTGTCGGTATGGGAAGTGTCTTCTGCGGAGTCACGAATTGTCCGATCACGTCACTGCTGTTGTGTTTTGAACTGTTTGGACTTGAAGCGTCGCCGTATTTCCTGGTGTCGATCGCGCTGTCGTATGTGGTCTCCGGATATTACAGCCTCTACCGGAGCCAGAAGATCGTGTATTCAAAGTTTAAATCGAATTTCATAGATAAGAAGGCAGATTAAACGCCCTTTTATATCATCCCCGCAAAGCCTCGCATACCGCGTTGCTGTCAAAACCTCTCGATACGAGATAGCGGTACATCTTAGAGCGTTCTTTCTGGTCTGCGTTTTCCGGATCATAGTGACGCTTTTCCATGAGGGAATGTATCAGCGAATCTTCATCTGTGTCGTAATCCTCGGCGAGTACACGGTCCGCCAGACCGCGGTCAATGCCCCGCCGCTGCAGATCCATCACCATCCTGCGGCGCGATTTCGAGCTTTTATGAAAATAGACATAATTGCGGGCATATCTCTCATCGTCAATATAATGGTAGGATTCGGCATAGGCAATCGCATCATCTGCCACGGATGCGGGGTAGCCGCCTTCGAGCAGCTTATCCCGCAGATTGGCTCTTGTGCGGTCCTGCTTCTCCAAAAGATGAAGTGCCCGTTTTCTCGCACGGGGAACCAAAATCTCCCGGATCACCTGCCCGTAGAGCGTGCCGGGCATTTCCTGCCCATCCTCCAAACCCAGACGGCGGATTTCTTTATTATAAAGGCAGATATCCTCCGCTCCGTCAAACCGTACCCATGACCTTTTTGTCTTCCCCCGCACCGGCTCGATCCGGTCAATCCTGAAAGATTTTTCGTCCGCATTCCGAAAAATCCCGTTTTCTCCATTTAATCCATCGCGCCGCATATCGGATCCGTCATTCACTTGGCCGCGCCTGCCCCAGCGCCAGCCGAAGCCACCTTGGCAGGTGACGCCGCCTTGCTGCCTTCAGCACTTTCCGCCGCATCCGCGCCGTCCTCTTCATCTGCGCCATCCAGCTCGTAATGCTTGCGGATCATCGCCTCGACCGCATCGCGGATCTCGGGATGCTCTGCCAGATAAATCTTGGCATTCTCCCTGCCCTGTCCGATCTTTTCCCCATTATAGGCGTACCATGCTCCTGATTTGTTGATAATATCGAGATTTGCAGCCATATCAAGGATATCCCCCTCGCGGGAAATCCCTTTTCCGAACATAATATCAAACTCCGCTTCGCGGAATGGCGGTGCGATCTTGTTCTTTACAACCTTAACACGGGTGCGGTTGCCGATCACTTCACCCTGCTGCTTTAAGGACTCAATGCGCCGTACATCAAGCCTTACCGACGAATAAAATTTCAGCGCGCGTCCGCCGGTCGTCGTCTCCGGGTTGCCGAACATAATGCCGACCTTTTCACGGAGCTGGTTGATGAAGATCACGATACAGTTGCTCTTGGAAATCACAGCCGTCAGCTTGCGCAGCGCCTGCGACATCAGACGCGCCTGCAGACCCACATGCGCGTCACCCATATCTCCGTCAATCTCCGCCTTGGGCACAAGTGCCGCCACGGAGTCCACGATAATGATATCTACGGCACCGGAACGCACCATCGTCTCGGTAATCTCCAATGCCTGCTCACCGTTGTCAGGCTGTGAAATGTATAAATTGTCAATATCGACACCGATGCTCTTCGCATAAGCGGGATCGAGAGCGTGCTCCGCGTCAATAAAGCCCGCAATGCCGCCCATCTTCTGCACCGATGCGACCGTGTGCAATGCCACCGTCGTCTTTCCCGATGACTCCGGTCCGTATATCTCAACGATCCTCCCCTTGGGCAAGCCGCCCTGCCCCAGTGCGATATCCAGGCTGATCGATCCTGTCGGTACCGTCTCCACCTGCATCGTATGCCCGGTGTCCCCGAGCTTCATCACCGAACCCCTGCCATACTGCTTTTCAATCTGCGCGATCGCCGCGTCTAATGCTTTCAGCTTGTCTTCTCTAGCCATATTTGTCTCCAATCTCTCGAACCTCTGTTCGTTTCTGTGCGTACAATATTACTATACCAAAAAATAAATGTCAATACCAATCGAACGTATTTTTGCTTTTTTTGAAAATTCATTTTCCGAAATGGTATAGAAAACACAAATATCCTATTGCCTGAATTTTTACAAAAAATACCGTCTCTCTGATGTGAAAATAGACAGTGCCTGACGCACTGCCTATTATATTACCTTTGATCTTCCCTGTTGTCAAGCGCGATGTCAATTCTGGCCGAATTCCGTCAGCACCAGCCCTTCATTGCGGTCCACGGTCATCCCGATGCTCCACTCGTTGACAAACAGCAGCAGAGGGCGGTCGTGCAGATCCTTGACCTTTTTCATATCTGAAGTGCCTGAAATCGCGTCAATGTCGATATCATCGTTTTCAATCCACCGCACATATTCATAAGGAAGATTTTCCAATTTAATCTCGACCTTGTATTCGTTGTTGAGCCTGTATTTTAATACATCGAACTGAAGCACACCGACCACGCCGACAATGATCTCCTCCATGCCCGTGTTGTACTCCTGGAAAATCTGGATCGCTCCCTCCTGCGCAATCTGGGTGATGCCCTTCATGAACGCTTTCCGCTTCATCGTATCAACCTGCCGGACGCGCGCGAAATGCTCCGGCGCAAAGGTCGGAATCCCCTCAAAGGTGAACCGGTCCTTGCCGCCGATCAGCGTATCGCCTATCGCGAAAATGCCCGGATCAAAAATACCGATAATATCCCCCGCATACGCCACATCGACAATCTTGCGTTCCTCCGCCATCATCTGCTGCGGCTGGGAAAGGCGCACATCCTTGCCGCCCTGCACATGCCAGACGCTCATCCCCGCGTCAAACCGTCCCGAAGCCACGCGCATAAATGCAATCCGGTCACGATGCGCCTTGTTCATATTCGCCTGGATCTTAAAGACAAACGCGGAAAATTCATCCTGGAACGGATCGATCGCCCCGGCATCCGATGTCCGCGGCAACGGCGGTGTCGTCATGGAAAGAAAATGCTCCAAAAATGTCTCTACGCCGAAATTCGTCAGCGCCGAGCCGAAAAATACCGGTGAAAGCTCACCCTTTTCGACAAGCTCCTGGTCGAACTCCGCTCCCGCGCCGTCCTGCAATTCCAGTTCGTCCAACAGCTGCTGCCGCGGATCCTCGCCGATCTCCCCGGCAAGCGCCGGATCGTCGATGGAAATGTGCCGCTCAACTCCTTCTTTGGTGCCCTTCAGCGTATCCGAAAAGGTCATCACCTCCCGCGTATTGCGGTCATAAACGCCTTTAAACTCCTTGCCCGAGCCGATCGGCCAGTTGATCGGATAGGTCGCGATGCCGAGCTCATTTTCAATGTCGTCCAGCAATTCAAAGGTATCCAGCGCGTCCCGGTCCATTTTGTTGATGAATGTAAAAATCGGAATATGGCGCATCACGCAGACCTTGAACAGCTTCCTCGTCTGGGCCTCGACGCCCTTTGACGCATCGATCACCATCACCGCCGAATCCGCCGCCATCAGCGTCCGATAGGTATCCTCCGAAAAATCCTCATGCCCCGGCGTATCCAGAATATTGATGCAGAATCCGCCGTATTCAAATTGAAGGACGGAGGATGTCACGGAAATTCCCCTCTCCTTTTCGATCTCCATCCAGTCAGAAACAGCGTGCCTCGCGGTCGCCTTGCCCTTGACCGAACCGGCAAGATTGATCTGGCCGCCATAAAGCAGAAATTTCTCGGTCAGCGTCGTTTTCCCCGCATCCGGGTGTGATATGATCGCAAATGTCCTGCGTTTCTTGATTTCGTCCTGTAATGTTCCCATTTTCGTATCCTTAATCTGTATGTCCCGGACAAAAAGCAAAACCCCGGGGATACTTTCATAAAAATACGGTGCAACTGCCGCCACACCGTATCTTTCGCTGCATTTAATTGTACTTGCGCTTGCGAGCTGCCTCAGACTTTTTCTTGCGCTTCACGCTCGGCTTCTCGTAATGCTCTCTCTTGCGGATCTCCTGCTGGATACCGGCCTTTGCGCAATTCCGCTTGAACCGCCGCAACGCGCTGTCCAAGGACTCATTTTCTTTTACGGTAACGCTTGCCATCTGCTCCCCTCCTTCCGGTATCGTGCAGTCATAATCAACTCACTAAATTTGCTTCATGCGTTTTCATCAATCACACAAGCAAATGCCATTATACCACATTTTGCCGTTTCGTCAAATGTTTTCCAAAAATAAAATCACGCTTTTGGGGATTTCGCCTTTCCGTTATAGAAATAAACTTACTCTGCTACCCCATTTTTTCATCCCTCATCTAACGAATTATTACACATAAATACAGCGGCCGGTCCGCTATAGGATCGCTGCAAATCCAAAATCACGGAGAACATCGTTATGAAAAAGAAGCTATGTGCGGTTGCACTGATTTTTACTTTTATATTCGGCACAGTCGGACAAAGCATCACCGCGGATGCTGCCACGCCGATCGTTACTTCCAGCAAGGAGCTGCACGGCGTCTGGGTGTCCTTTATGGATTACGATTCACTCGGACTTGCCAATGTGACCAAGGCGAAATTCAAGAAAAACGCGGCTGCATTTTTACAGACCGCTAAAAAGAATAAAGTGAATGCGGTCTTTCTGCAGGTGCGATCCTTCGACGACGCTATCTGGATGAGCAAAACCTTCCCCGCGTCGTCCTACCTTTCCAAAAAGGCTTCAGCATCAAAGACTGCGGCAAAGACCTATACCTATGATCCGCTGGAAGTATTTTTGACCGCAGCCAAGGCAAAAAAGATCGAAGTCCACGCATGGCTGAATCCATACCGCATCAACCAGTCGCATTACCTCGACCCGGGGCTCGCATCGAGCCGCAGCCGTGTCAAAAAAGCAGTCGCGGAATTGCTGGAATACGATATCGCAGGCATTCATTTTGACGATTATTTTTACCATGCGCCGGTCGGCTATGTAAACACCGCAAACCGCGGCAATGTCTATCCGATCGTCCTGTCTTCCGCCGAGAAGTGCAAACAGGTCAATACGCTGGTAAAATCAGTATACAAGCAGGTGCACCAAGAGGATGACATGGTCTTTGGCATCAGCCCGCAGGGCAATGTCAGCAACGACATCAACGCAGGTGCCGACATCTATACCTGGCTTAGCAAAAAAGGCTATGTCGACTACCTCGTACCGCAGATTTACTGGACTAACAATTACGGCAGTGCCGGTACGACCAAGATGTACACCGATCGTTTGAATGAATTTGCCGCGCTCCGGAAGAACAGCGCCAAGCTTTACATCGGACTGGCGCTTTACCGTACCGGTTCTTCGACCGCAGGCGATCCAGGCTGGCGTTTAAAGAGCAACAACCTCGCTTCGCAGGTCAGGCTTTTACGCCAAAAGAAAGCCAACGGCTATATCCTGTTTTCCGCGCGGTATCTGTACAACGCAGAATCCGCGACTGAGCGGAGCAACTTACTGAAGCTTGTTAAATAATCTACTTTTCGATATAACCCCCTCCCTTTTCAAAGGCCGGTCGACTGCATTGTTTCGCGGTTGGCCGACTTTTTATTATGCGGTTTTTGCTTCCGGATCCCCGCAACCTTTAAAAGCTTTGGTCCATCATTACCCTGCCCGCTTTGCCACCGTAATATGCCCTGCCGCGCAGAGCAGCAAGCCTGCGGGGATGAGTGCAGACAATACCGAAAACAGCCCCGACGCCACCGCTCCAAGAGCGGCTCCCGCTGTGAACATCAAAAGCACCACCAGATATTGAACAGCAGTCTTATGATGCCTGAATTCCTTTTTGATAAATCCAAGATAAAAATTTTCCGCGAATTTGCGGAGATTTCCCGTAGACATCGTCGTTGCGATCGGTTCCCCGCGGAAAGATTTGAATGTCTCCATCTGCGCCGCGCAGATAAAGGACACTAAGGTATTTGCAAGCACATTATTCTCCCTGCCTTCAGGCAGGAAGGCGACAAATACCAGAATCGCCGCTTCCAGCAGCAATACGCTGCGTCTGACAAACCGGATGTTCAGCTTGTTCAGCGTCGTCTCAATCACCACAGCCAAAAATATCCCCAGCAGGAACGCAATGATCGGGATCAGATACTTTAAAAACACTTCATTCTGTCCGCCGACAAGACAGGCTCCGAGCATCACAATATTTCCGGTCTGTGCATTGGCAAATACGCCGCCCCGGTTGAAAAAAGAATATGCATCCAAAAATCCTCCGGACAACGACAGCAGACAGGCGACCGCCATTGTGCCCGAGGGGAGTGTTTGGTTCTTTTGCATTGCCGCACGCTTTCTATCCTGGTCCATCGTTTCCATCAACGCCACACAGTATAGCATACTTTATGCAATGCCGTAAAATGTATCCTCTCATTTATCATCGGAACAGAACAGATTTCTGGTCAATGTCATACAATCGATATTATGTGTATTTGCAAAACATTACTTCCCGAAAAACGCATCTATTCCATCTGCAATCCCAATGGCGATCTTACTCTGATATTCATCGGTTGCCATCAGTTGATCTTCTTTAGGATTTGTCATATATCCCATTTCCACGATTGTCACAGGCACTTTGCTCCAATTAATTCCGCTCATTGTATCCGTTTCCCACACATACTCCTTGTTTGCTCCAGTGGCAAAAACCATTGCATCTAAAATATCAGCCGACAACACCCTACTTTGGTCATATATATTTGCATTATAAGGATTAGAAGAAGTCTGGCATATCGTCATCATTCCTTCTGCACCTGAATTCTCTGAACCGTTTGCGTGAATCCGGATAAACGCATCTGCCTGATTGTCATTTGCTATTGCCGCTCTTTCTGCATTACTTATATTGACATCATTACTTTCACGGCACATAATGACATCATACCCACGGATAAGCAGTTCCTCTTTAAGCTTTTGGGATACCTGCAAATTCAATTCTGCCTCTGACAGTCCTGACACGACGCCTGATGTTCCGCCAGTCACTTTCGCTTTCATCTCCGATGCACCTGGGCCAATTGGTTCTTTCTCATTGTTTGCCTGCGCCTGATGTCCCGCATCAATTACAATCAGCTTTCCATTTGTCATCAAAACATTTTCTGAATCCTCCGAATACATCTCTTCTTGAACCACATCTGCATTTTCATCTTCGTCACTGCCTGTAACCCAAGCATCTGCATCTAACTCTATATCTTCCTTTATCCCATCAATACTATGATTTTTCTGCTCTGCTGTATGCTTTTCATCCATATCCAGCTTCGTCGACTTTGACTTCCCTCCGCAGGCAGTTATTAAACACAAAGCACCCAGGCACAAAATCCACACCCATTTCTTTTTAAGCACAATCATCGGTATCCTTTCTTTGTCTCATATTCCACAATCAAATCCCTGTTTGCCACCTCATAATCATTCAACAGCGACTCATCGAAATCCTCTGGAGCAATAGACGGTGTATACCAACTCTGTCTATCGAAATAGGCCTGCAATTCTTCATCATCGAACATTCTCCCATGCCTTGCGTAAATTTCATTTCTGGCAATCCTGCACTGCTCCGCACTCAGCCCCTTCAAATCCTTTTTTGTCAAATAAGCGGAATCACTATTAAACAAAATATATTCAGAATCCGTGGCATCATCCTCATATTCATCATACAATTCTGAATCATCCTCTTCATCTTCATAATCCGCTTCCTCTGTTTCATCCTCCACAAAAGCATCATTATTTTCTTCTTCAGAATTACCATTCCAACTATCCGTCTCATCATCTATTAAGTCTTCTTCATCTGATTCCCAATCATCCTTGTCCACACTGGCAATAGCCGGTTTTGAAAACATATCCTTTCCTATCAGGAACCAAAATGATGCAAATCCTGTTCCCATAATAATCATCACGAGCAAAATGATTACCGCTATCATTCCTCCATTTTTTGATTTCACTTGTGATTCAATCTGCATTCCGGAAAATTGCGGTACTATATTGTCATCCACAGATTTTGACTGGCTCACCTGCCCCATATTCTTACTATTCCCATCTGTCCTCATTACTGGGACAGCCTCTTCATCATCTACATTGATTTGAATTTTTGCAATTGGAGCACCGCAGTTGATACAAAAATTTATTCCATCTTTTACTTCTTTCCCACATTGCGAACAAAACATAACTCTCACCTTCCTTCGTATTCCCACACACTATTGAGCAATTTGTGCATTATAAGCTACACAGATATCATTCGTATTCCTCAAGACAATATAAACTGCGACGAAATTTCCAATCCCGCACAAGAAAATTCCGAATATCATCCATAATAATATTGTCGTTCCGCTTTCCCTGAAATTCAGTCCATAACGGGGCGCATTGTCATGAAGACGATTGCCAACCTGATAGTACCAAATAAATGTATAGATACCACAGGTTATAAGTGACAATAAAATCAATTTGACAATTTCAGCTGTTTCATAACCATCTCCAACACAGGCAATATTCAAATCCCGACCAATGGTATAAAGAATGTACAACGGATAAATCCCACAAGTAAGAAACCCCAGGACAATATACAATAAAAGACTCCTGTCTGTTTTCAATATACCGTTATTCTGTTCACCTGCCGTTGAGTATTTCACCGATATATTGGACTCTGACGACGAATATACTTCCGGCTGCTGGTTTTGATTCACAGAAGATGCTCCGCTTTTTTGAACTTGCGTCATTTGCTCCGCAGTATTTCTACCCTGCGAAAAATTATTTGCCGTCTGTCGGGCTTCTGAGAACAAATAATCTACATCTGCTTTCATTTGATCCATCTGATATCCCATTGCGAGATTGATTCCCCGTGCGCTGCATAAAAAGAAATATCCGCAAACTGCAATTACTGCTACTAAAAATGTGAAGACAAATTCTGTAGTATCCGCATAATAATCTGTTATTTCCGCTAAAATCACTTTTCCTACTGCCACCACAAATATTAGACCAGCACTGAATAACAATCCTGTAAAATAGCTCCTTGCTCTTGACTCATCCCATTTCAGATATATCATGCAGGACACCAACGCGAGCATGCCGAATCCTGCTGCGCCAACCGCGATAATACCTGTCCTCACTATTGCAAAGAAAATGTCTCCACCAGAATATCCCCAATAATTCATCATCGTAAATATATTCAAAAAACTTTGTAGCGCATGGAATACATCATAGACAGCAAATATTCCGGATACAACAGCTATTATGAGTGCAAAGGTCTGAACATTATTTTTCGCTGTTACCTGGATCGGCTGCCCATAAGAATCCTGATGATACTGTTGCTGATATGCTTGTTTACTCCCTTGCCACGACTGCTCATTTGTCTGCTGAATATGCTGTTCTTCTTCTCGCTCTGTCTGCTCTTTCTGCTCTGACTGCACCTGTACTTCTATTGTTTCTTCCATTGGAGACTGTTCTATCTGCTTCGACTCCGCTTTTACTTCATTTTTCTCTAACACCGATATCTGCTCTGTTAGCTCTGACGTTTCCAACTCCTGCTGACGAATGATTGGCTGTGTCTTCAGCAGTTGATCATTCTCCAAATCAGCAGAACCTTCTAAAATTTCCACCGGTGTTCCGCATCTGGGACAAAACTTTGCCTCACCCGGCAGCTGCAATCCACAATTTCCACAAAACATACTCTTCCATCCTTTCACATTACTTTATACTCCAAATTTCATCTTCCTTTATATCCAATCCCGGCAGGTAACAATCCAAAAGAATATACCCTCTTGCGGATGAAAATAAACCACATCCCCATCGCCATACATCATTCGAAAACCATAACAAACAACAAAAGCCGCAATAGTCAAGCCCATCAAGACATTCTTCGTCATCGCACTCATTTTGTTCCTCAAACAGCAACTCATCAACCACAACGAGGGCAAAAGGAATAATGGATGATAATGAAACGCATTCACAAAATCCAATTTAAACACAGATATCCATGCCCGCGTCATACCACAGCCCGCGCAGGAAATCCCTGTCAAAAAACGGATTGGACAACCGATCCCAGTTAAATGAAATAGTCCGTATAATGAAATGATTATGCCGATTACTTTTATATTTCTTTTCATCAAATTTTCACACACTTTCTATCTATCTTCCCAACGGCTAACTTGTTCCATTTCAAACTTATAGGTATCCGGCGAATCTTCGTATCTCATTTCACATTTCAAATGCCCATCGGCAGAAAGTGCTATTTCCATCGAAAAATAGTATGGATCTAATTCATGCCAACCGATATCTTCAGCATTGTCATAAAATTCGTCATCAAAAAATCTACATATCAGTTTCCCATTATCTTGCTGCTCAAAATATCCAATATCATTTTCTCTTGGTTCCGCATAGAATACCATCCCATTTGGCTCAATGGACAAACTCTTCATATCTGCCATTGACTCTGCATTTTCCCATCCGCCCAGGTTTTCCCAATCCCCAAAATATTCTGCCAATATATTATTTTCTGAATCAGCCTTGCTCCAGTATTCCTTATTACCTACCTCACCTGATGCCTTAATTAAATAGATAATCCCGTTCTCAATTCCAATACTCATTTCCCCATACACTTTTTCACCTTCCACATCAGAAGCCTCATAATCTATCGTTTCCTCATTCCGATGACAACTCCAGGTACCGCTATAACCATCTTCATTCCCAAAATAATATCGAAAACCCATATCATCCCGGAACTCTATTACACTATCAAAAACACCGCCATATATGGAAAAGATAGATTTGTCATTTACTTCTTTCGTCTTCTTGAAATCAACCTGCCACTTTCCGACCAATTCTGCTTCACTTTCAATAATCGGAACACCATATTGATCGTGCAATTCTTCCAAAACCTCATTAAACCGCTGATTGTTCGTCTTATTCCGCCCTTCAATCAATATTTCTCTTGCGCGGTCATAATTTCCCTGCTTGACCTCATCATCAATCCACCCCAAATAGGCTTCCGTCAACAACGATAATACTTCCTCATTGTTTTCAAGAATTTCTTTCTCATCCTCTGCTTCCACTTGCTTTGGATCTATCGCCAGGATAGCTTCGAGCGAAGCTACTGCCTGTTCATAATCTCCATCTTCCAAATAGGATTGTCCTAAATCCAGTAACATATCTGCCCCGGCTTTATTCTTTGTCATATAGAAAATCACGCTTGTAATACAAACTGCCACTGACATTCCAGCTAATATTGCCAATACCTTCACAAACTTCTTCGTAGTTATGCTATTTTGATCCATATTCTCCCCTTGTTTGCTGCCTTATGTATTAACTTAAATGGATATACAACATTCAGAACTTTTCTAAAGCATATGCTTTTATTTGAAAATGATTTTTTCTTTCATCACATTTTAATCTACGCTCATATTCCTTCATCATATCCAAATATCCCTTCGGCATTTTCATATGGACTATGTTGAGTGGAATAAAGTGCTCCTCCTTTGCCATACAATGGTCTCCGTGCTAAAAGCCCATAATCATCCAACCATACCTCATATCCATGATCATACTTCACACTATACGCATGTAATGTCATATCATTTCCCTGAGATATCTCAACTACATCACCATTCCATAATCCATCCACAACATTTCCGCTTTCTTCCATATATCTCCAAGTTCCCGGTTCTGGAGGATCTTTCTGAAAGTGATCAATATGTATTTCCTGTCTTCCATTGGGTCTGTCATTCTTCCAATCTCCAACAGCATAACTATTTGCATCATCACCATGCTTCAACCAAATACCTCTTTCCGATCTCTCATCTCCTGCATAATCTCCACAAAATATCATATGCGTATATCCACGGATTCTGTAAAATCCTACTCTGCAATCGTCCACATCAATTATAATATTCCCATTCTCCTCCATATCTAAATCCCATAAACCATTATTGACATTTTCATATTCTTCTGTATTCAACATATCCGATATACTTTCATAATCGTCCGTAGCATAATATGCAACTAAGTCTTCACAAAATAGTAGCATTTCTTCACGCATTTTTACGACTTTTTCTTCTCGCTTAAATTTTTTCTTCAGGTTCTTTAATCGTTTACTTTTTGTCCTTTGATAGCCTTTCTTGACAACAGCAATAGCATCATCATACTCCCCATCCTCAACCAGCAAATATCCCCACTTGGTGGCAGTGTCCTCCATACCTTGATATGCCTGTTTATTTTTTGCTTCAATATCCAATACCTCATCAAATACTGCAAATGCCTGCTCATATTTCCCATCTTCCAAATATTCCTGTCCAAGATCCAATAGTCTTGCCATACGCTTCTGAGGACTCTGATATAATCCCATTATCATTCCCACCATGCAAACAATAATGATCGCTGAAAAAAATATAATCTGTTTTCTTTTTTGTATCATTTAACAAAACTCCCCATAGCTACTACTTCGTTTCAATTATCCGATGAATACACCCATATTGAACTTGTTAGATCCATATTCCCAACGATAAAATCTGTACATTCACTTTCTCAATCTTCTATATCTCATATTTACTCTCAATTTTTACGCATAAACAATTACAATGTACTGACATTATTAACACATCTTGTTAATTTCTGTTGAGTCTGCCGTTTCAAAATAATGGATATCGGATACCCTATCCCCAGCCAGGTGTAATCACCAAAATATCATTTTCATCATATGTCCTGCTATCTTTCGGGAAATAAATCCATCCCTTTTTTCTGTCTGTGGTTTCTATCTGTACATATAAATCCGCCTCGACACCATACACGCCTTTTCTATTCCGCTTGTTTCTTAATGGATGAATCGAAATTGCTCTAAACTTCGTTCCGACAGATATTTTTTCCCTTGTATCTTCTCCATTATAGTCTGCATATAAAGTGACCGGGGTTTGCAATTCATAATAGCCACCCAATCCTTCTAAGTAATCTTCAATAACAAGGTATGTCGGTTTATTCTCTATTCTAAAGCCTTTTGAATCCAATATGCCTTCCACCTCAACAAGATACTGCCCAAATGAACTGTTCATAAAAGGTGTATCCATATTAAAATACAATGTTCCTGATCCATCGCTTTGAATTATCTCGTCCCATGAACGGTAAAACTCCCCGTCCCAATCATCCATATTCATCGCATACTCTTTTATTTTTTCCTTTTCATTATAGTGCAAAAATCCCATCCCCATAATTTCATCATCTTCACCTGTAAACAAATAATATATTTCCTTATAGGGATCTTTGATGTTCGCATCTATCACTTGGATGCTTCCTGATAGCGGTGCTCCAAACTCGCCACTTTGTGTCTTGCGAAAGACATTTTCACCGTTCACAAAAATATCCAATTGTCCTGTTTCATCATTTATTTCATAATACTGGCATGAAATTTCTTCTTCCTCCCCGCCGTTCAGATCAATCTTTTTCACTTCACCCTCTCTTAAAAGAATGCCCGCGCTTCTTGTTTCATCTTCATCTTGTATATCGTTTCCCATTTTCACCAGTTTTTCGGCAATTTCTGACTCATCATACGCCGGCAAGCTATATACGCTCCTCGCTTTTTCATTGGTCAAAAATTGCTGCAACTTCTTATTATCTTCTCCGTCTTCATCTATCTCAATATCCTCGAACACTCCCTCTCTAATCGAAATCAATCGATTATGCTGTGTATTGCCTCCATAATTACCTGAAGCTAAAATCCCATTTTTCTTTTCTATATACGAGATATCTCCAACAACAAACCCTATTAAATCTTCTTCAACCGACACTTCATTTATCGTTGCTATCACATCATCTTCTAAATTATTTTCATAATCCGTTTTCTTTAAATACAACTCCGGTATATCATCATCGTTCACATAAAAGAACCGATATTTCTATTCCTCTAATACCGTTTCATCCAAGAAAAATTCTTTCTTTGCAATGTAGTGTAAATAAGCGGCATTCCACGAATATTGAGAAACCTTCCCATATTTATCTTGCTCCTTCAACACATCTATGGCCATTCCAAAAAACTCTTCTTTTTGTGCCGAAAAGCTCAAGTGACTCACAGCATCTCCGTCATAAACTATTGTCAAATTATAATAAGCCGTTTCTTCCTCATCAAATATCTTTACCCATTCTGTATTACTCCATGCCCTTATCTCCTCACCATATGTTCCGAACGCATTATAATTCACTTCAATATTTTTTATCTTCTGTTCCACCATTCGGCTATTATCACCAATCTGAATATCTAATATTGGCACATCTTTGTCTCCGTCATTATTCATAATAAATGTACTAATATCATTTATTCTCCACGATGCCCGAAAACCTTTTGCCGTTTCAAAGGAATTGTCCATAATTTCTGTATTCGAGTTCACGGACAGCCCCAATGCATCCGCCAACTCATCCCACCGTCTGATATAATTGTAAACATCATTATCATCCAACACCAAACCAAGCCTTTTATCACCCGTCTTCTCAAAACCTTTATTTCGGATTTCCTGTGCCAGTTCAGCATCTCCTTTTGCTCCCTCTTCATCCGCCCACGCTATATAGGCATCCGTCAGCAAACCAACGACTTCATCTTGGTTCTTTAGAGATTCAGAAGTCTCATCCGATACTTCCTTTGCGTCAATCTCCAGTGCCGCTTCCAGCGAAGCAACTGCCTGTTCATATTTCCCATCTTCCAAATAGGTCTGCCCTAAATCCAGCAGCTCTGTCACGCTGTTTTTTTCTTTATGAAAATACATCATTGTGCTGAAAAGGCAGACTGCCACGGAAATTCCGGCTAATACTGCCAAAATAATGATTAATTTCTTCATTCCCTTATTGTCATGTTCCATAAGTCAAATCCCATTCCTTTTTTGCACTCTCGCCTATATGCCTCTGCCTGTAAATTGAATATTGTGTAATGTTCTACTTTACCATACATCCATTCTCAAGTATTTCTCTCTGTTTTCCTCAATGTTTTCATACATTTCTAGAAGATTATCATATTGTTCAGCAGAAAGATTCCTGTATGCTTCTCCGCCAACATATTCTTCCACCATTTCTGTGTAGTCAGTCAAAGTTTCCACTCCTTTAAATCTATGAAAAGTTACTTCTGGCGACAGCATTTCATCAATGATTCCTTCATAAAGAATCGTATCCTTGTCAATCATAACTTTTTCAACACTATGTGCTGAATATTGTCCTTTTGTATATAAAGAACCTTTCTTATAACCTAATACATCCCCACTACTTGCCCCCGCGCCAAGGGTCTTCAGCTTATACGCATAATTTCCAGGCTCATCATATAGAACAATATCTACAGAGTTATACCCTATGTCCTCGCCTGTACCAAAATCCAATTTCATTCCATCCGCTAAAAGTATTGGTTTCTCTTCGTCTCCCAAATCAACCAACCGAAAATTCTCACAGTCATTCTCTATCAGATATTTCTCGTATGCTTTTATTACCTTATCCTTATAGGAATTTGGATTATTGTCATCAGCCGAAATCAGATCCAATCTTTCATCTCCCGTTTTTTCAAATCCTCTATCCCGAATTTCCTGAGCGTAATCACCATTCCCTTTTTTCTCTTCATCATCTGCCCACGCCAAATAGGCATCTGCCAATTGTGCAAAAATTGCATCTTTATCTTCTAAAACTTTCCGTTCCTCTTCCGTCTTGGCTTCTTTCGGATCAATACTTAAAATCACTTCCAGCGAAGCAACTGCCTGTTCATATTTCCCATCTTCCAAAAAGGTTTGCCCCAAGTCCAACAGTTCCGCCACATCGTCTTTTTCTTTATGCAAATACACCATTATGCTGACAAAACAAAATGCCACAGAAATACCTGCCAATATCACCAAGATCTTTACTAGCTTTTTTATTTGATTATTGCTTCCCATTTTTCTAAACCTTCTTTATGCATTCTTAAATTCCATTCTCAAATTTATGTTCTTCATAATTGACATCTGCACTTTTACTTGATACAATCACTTTAAAACCACAAAGGAGCAGGTGATATTGAAGGTATCAGAACTTGTCAAAGAAATTAAATCCATCGGATGCTACTTTGATCATGAAGGCGGCAATCACGAAATTTGGTTTAGTCCTGTTACTGGTATAAAATTCCCCGTTCCTCGCCATTATTCGCAAGAACTGAACAAGAAAATTGAAAATAATATCCGTAAACAATCGGGCTTAAAGTAATATCTCACCCAAAAGGAGTTTCGTATGGCAAAATATGTATATCCTGCTATTTTTGAAAAAGATGAACTTGGCGGCTTTGCTGTCACATTTCCCGACATCGAAAACTGTTTCACGCAGGGCAATGATTTGAACGATGCCATCACTATGGCTGAGGATGTCTTGAATCTCATCCTGTGGACTTTAGAAGATGACAAACAGCCCATACCTTCACCTACTCCCATCAGTCAGATTCAGACTGACGGAGATTCTTTTGTGTCCTATATTCAAGCGGATACCATCGCTTATCGGAAAAAACACAGCCCGGAAGCTGTCAAAAAAACGCTTTCCATTCCCCAATGGATGAACCAAATGGCATTAGATGCACATATCAACTTTTCCCAAGTTCTACAAGATGCCCTTGCCCAAAAATTGAATATTGCGTAATGCCTTTCTTTCGTTGCCCTAATTGTTCTTTTAGAATACTTTCTCATCTTTTCCGTTTACAATATCGAATATCAACTCGTAATCATTTTTACCTTTTCAAATATTTCTGCCAATTCCTTTCCGTATTATGAAGAAACACCGCTTTCTTACTCTCCGTACTCCCTGTATAACTATTCAAAATCTTTTCAAACTGTGCCTTTGTGATTTCTTTATCATTTTCATTATAATATGCTACACTTGGTATCCATTGTTCATCCGCTGCCGGATTTCCCCCTAAGTACTCACTTTTTACTATCTTTATTTTTTTCCATTTTTCAATTAAACAAATCCAATACATTGCACAAAACAATTAATCTAAATACCAATCCCTTACAGTTTCTCCTGTAGACGGGTTCACCTCAATTGCACGATGAGTTTCGGGATCAACATAGACAGAACGCATCCATCCAACTTGGGGCAGGTTCAATGGAAAAAAATATGTGCCTTCAATTTCCATTGCTGAAACTCTTGACGGACTGTATTTCCCTTCTTCTGCATAAAATGCCTTCAATTTCTCATACGCCTCATCCATTGTCAATCGTGATTTTGGAAAACTTAACAATGATTGGTCTGTATCACTTATAATATTCGGCTCCCTCTCATCTATCGCATCTGCCTCTTCGTCGTTAAATTCTGTCACTTCCGCACTTTCTGTATCTTCAGCTTGCTCCAGCTCTTCTTCTGCCAATCCTACAATATATCCAAAAGATGTTTCCTCTATCTCGTCCGCCTTTACTCCCTCTGGATAATCTCTTATTTCTCCTGAATACGCCATTATGCATCTAATCACCTTCCCAGATTTTACATAAAATCGTTCAGTCCAATTCGTGGAGCCGCCATCCCAATATCTAAATCCACTGACGTCTATCAACACTGGCTGTCCAGTATCATAATAAAATTCTACTCCATATAAACCATCTTCCTTGTACCGTGTTCCTTCGTATGCCGTTCCATACTCTGGCACAATTTTCTTGATTTCACCATTCCTATAGTAATAATCCCTGTTTCTCCTCGTCTCCACCGTCATTTCTTCAATATGTTTTTCTGTTGATCCATATATATCTTGAATTTCCCGAATACTTTTCGCTTGCAGGCTCTCCTTGCTAGAATTTTTCTCCATCACATTTAAGCGTACAATTTGATCTATTATCTCTGAAAAATTGTATTGCGCTTGATTGTAAGTATTCTGTGCACGATTTGCATCAAAAACTTGTTTTAGCGATGAATCATATTCTTTCTCTGAAACCTCATTATCATTCCAATAATACTTATATATCATATTTCCATCGTCATCCACCTGCACATTACTGTTATCATCTGCTCCAAAATCGCCAATTGCGACTTTATAAAATTTTCCATTTTTTATTTTATAAATTCGGTCATAATACACATCCATGTGTCCACCGCTATCCCGAATCAAATTTTCTTTTTCAATATATGAACCACCAAAATCATAAAAAAGCTCTTCATCCACTCTTTTCCCATCCGTTGTTACTGCCATATCCCCCTGCGCCGTACTATCTCCATGTAAATACATCTCTGGAATTTCATCGTCATTCACATAAAACAAAGAGTATTTCCAATCTTCTTCATAACCATCAGATAAATATTTGCTGAACCTATCAATGATATAGTCAATGTATGTCGCTCCCCACGAATCATGTAACATATGTCCATAGATTTCCTGCGCGTGCACTGCCGCATATAGATATGCTTCCTCATATCCCCCCACTTCATTAGTAAACGCTAATCTATAAATTTTGTTATTCTTATAAGTTACTGTCAGCAGATAATAATTTTCCTGTCCACCATCACATAACAAAACTTTTTCCGTTTCATTCCCCTCATAATCTTCACCCCGATAATTCCATGCATTGTACTTTGCCTCTATAACTTTTATCTTCTGTCTCACATCTGCCTTTTTATCCCCTATTTTAAACCCAAATATTGGTATCATAGCCTTCTCCTGCTCGTATACCCAAAACATTCCATCTGACCACAAATCTTCTTCTCCCAAATTAACGGTAAAATTACCATCTTCCGATTCAGCACTCGCATAATCAATATCATCATACTCTCTTAAATTTAAATCATTTATTAACTCATCCCATTTTTCAATATAGCTATATACATCATCATCTTTTATAATAATCCTCAAATTTTTGTTACCTGTTTTTTTATAAGCATCTGCTAAAATTTTATCCGCTTTCTTTCCATTTCCTTTTGCTGCTTCATCATCTGCCCATGCCAAATAAGCGTTCGTCAACTGAACCACAACTGCATCTTTATCTTCTAAAACTTTCCGTTCCTCTTCCGTCTTGGCTTCTTTCGGATCAATACTTAAAATTGCTTCCAGTGATGCTACCGCCTGCTCATACTCTCCATCTTCTAGATAAGTCTGTCCCAAATACAACAATTCATTCGCACTTCTATTATTTTTGTTCATATAAATTGCTATACTGACAATACAGGCTAACACAGAAATTCCTGCCAAAGCTGATAAAATTATTATTAACCTTTTCATCCGATTATCGTGTTTCATCTCACAAAATCCTTTTATTGAAGCCTTTTCAACGCTGCATCTTGAATACTATCTATCTCTTTGAGCAATCTCGTAATCACAAGTTTATTGCTTTATTTAGGCATAGACAATGGTTCTCCCACCATACCACTGTCCATGCCTACTACTAAAAATCCTTAAAAAACCTATACTTTTTCTATACTAATTTTTCATATCCTTTTTCCTATCCCATTCACAAATAAACCCATGTTGCCTTATGGAACTATTTCCCGTACCATCCTTCGTGGTATCATCCCAATATCCATTCTTATATATTTGTAAATACTCTCCAGAAGAATTTGGTTCACCAGAAGAAAAATATGTATATTTCATCTTCTCTCCTGTAATCCATTTCCATTTCGTATTCTTGCGCCCTCCAAGCCAATAACCCTCATATGCCAAGTCGTTTTCTTCCAATAATTCAATAATAGCATCCTGCTCATCCTCACTGGTAATTGTTGCCAGATGCCCTCATTTAGATTCACAAATTCTTTTTGCCTTATGCCACGTCGTTTCTCTATTAACCAACTTGTATGTATGCCCATCTACGGTTACTGTTTTTGCCTGAACTGGAATATTCAGAAATTTTGTTTTATATTTTATATTTCCATCCATATCCCGAAATCTAAGCTGTGTTTCATGAGAATCATATGTATCCGTCTCAACTTTCGTAATTAGTGTTATCCCCGTACTATCTTTCATCAAATCAAAAATTGATTCTCCCTTTTTCAAAAAATCAATACTAACCTCATTTCCCTCAGAGTCATAAATGTGCCCTTTTACTTTCTTTTTGGAAACATTT
Organism: Lachnospiraceae bacterium; assembly: GCA_017470735.1. GTDB lineage: Bacteria > Bacillota > Clostridia > Lachnospirales > Lachnospiraceae > RGIG4930. The sequence goes on from JAFUYB010000055.1 coordinate 52,767, forward strand.
TCACCAACTAACACATATCCATCTATATTGCCAGAACAAATTGCATTCTCATCATAAGTTTCCTTAATAATTTTACCATCTTTTGTACACCAAATATGCACTCTTCCATTATCTGAATAATTACCAGCCAAAATATATGTATCAGACTCTTCAACACATGTTCCTTTACAAAACCTGACATCCTTATATTCATTAAGAACATCACTGATATTTCTTTGTTCCTCTTCTCCAAAAAAATCCTCTTCTTCCTCCATATCATATAACACCTCATCATCCTCATAAACATCGGGTAATGATGAATAATATGGACTACTGCATGCCATTAGCATTCCACTTACTATCATTGATATATATACATAAACTTTCTTCATTAGCTCTTTCCTCCATTGCCATCCATCTAATTTCACTTTCATATCATAAAAACTTACTCTCCAAACAAATTCTCCCCTCACCTCGTATCCCTCGACACCCTATGCAACAGTAAATCTCCCACCACAAGAAACACTATTGAAAATACCAGTAAAATCAGCCATACTTTCAATAAATGCTCACTATTGTGATCGAACATTGAATCACTACTGGATAAATCCAGATTGGGAAATACCTCATACACAGGTTTCATTTTACTACTTCTCTCAATCCGCAAAGGATAATGATTTACATTACAACTGCTGCCAAGTCCTTCCATCCCCCAACGGGATATCATCAGATAGGAAATCATTTTGGATGTGTCTTCCAATTTAAACAGAATACCGGAAAAAATCAGTTGAACAATCAGAATATACGGTGCCAGAACATTTGCCGTTTCCGTCTTTCTCACAATACAGGAAATCATCAGTCCCATCATGTCTGCCGCATACATCAGCAGTAATATTGTGACAAAAAATTCCGGCAAAACACCGGAAAATATGATACCCTGACTCGGTAGATTATGATCCCATACAGCAGATACCCCAAGAAAACTCAAAGTCAAAACAAAGCTCTGTATCACACAAAGTGCCAATTGTAGTAATGCTCTTGAAAAGATGTAACAATAAAACCGCAGTCCGGTCACATAAGCCCGTTTGATATTATCCCTTTCACGCACAACTGTCTGGATCGAATTGAAAAGTCCTCCCCAAATCGCTGCCGATACCAACACAAAACAACCAGACTTTGTATTCTCAAATGTGTAAAACATATCTTTTCCGGCAATGCCTACCTCAATGGCTGCAGCCAATACCGGAAACAACAAAGAAACCATTAAATTTCGTTTGTCACTCATTAGTATCCGAAAATATTGTTCTGTTAAGACCTGAAATTCCTGCCATGCGCCGATTCTTTGCCACTCCTGCTTTTCACCCACTATTTACCCCCATTTCTAAAAATAGGACATACATACCTTATTTTACTGGATATATTTTTCAGGATTTCCATCCAAAAGCGAATACGCATCCTTGATCGTAGTTCCAAAATACTGTTCTGCTTCCTTGGGTGAACCTGCGAAAGCCAACCTCCCGACATTATTCAATTTTGTCATCATAATGATTTGGTCAAAATATTGCAGTTCGGAAACATCATGAATGATCACAAGAATACTTTTTCCTTCTTCCCTTGTCAGTTTTCTTAAAATGGAAAACAGTTCTTGTTTCATTCCCGGATCAAGCCCTGCATCTGGCTCATCCAAACATAAAAGCTTCCGATCTGCAACAAGATCAATGGCAATATTCACTCTTCGCTTTTCGCCACCGCTGCACAAGGAAATCCGATTTTTTCTCACATGCTCCAACCCAAGCTGATGAATTGTTCTGTCGATGCGGCTTTCTACTTCTTTTTTTGGTGTACCTGAAGGTAATCGTAAAATCGCTGCCTCTTTTAGTTCCTCTTCTACTGTCAGCATCTCATGAAATACTTCTTTTTGCGGTACACTGCCAATCAGATATTTCAATCGATGAAATCCTGCAATCAAATCCTCTCCATAGAACAGGACGCTCCCTTCCATGCCAACTGTATCCATTCCATTGAGACAGTTCATTACCGTCGTCTTTCCCGCACCTGACCCGCCTAGTAGCGCAACCAGGCTGCCCTCTTCTATATTGACCTTCACATCACGGATCAATTCCTTTTGTCCGCCACCGTTTCTGTCAACAACTTTCTTGGAATGGATATGCGCCTGCAAGATATATTTACCTTTCGAGGCATTCTTCCATTGTTGCGGTTCTTCATAATACAGATAATCCTTCGTATAAACCATGGTACAATCCGTCAGATGAATGACATCCATATTCTTTAAAACACAGCTTCCCCTGATTGTTCGTTTATTAACAATGACACCATTCATACTGTCATTGTCACGAAGCGTGCAGTTTCCATCTGAATCCAAGAAAAGAATCGCATGCGTCCGTGACACACATTCATTCTCCAAAACTACATCATCGTTATCGTGATCCCGACCGATGCGCACTGTCTTTTCTTCGGCAAGCGAATATTTCACCCACACTGGCTGCAACTGCCATTTGGTGAAATAAATCCACACTTGTTCCTGTATATCTGCACTCTTGCAAATGGTCAAAACATCTCCGTCTGCCAGTACAATCGGACAATCATTCTCTTCATACTGCACTTTGTGTCCGTTCAAATAGGTTCCATTTGTGCTTCCCATTTCCTGAAATGACCAACCATTTTCTGTTTTGATCAATTTCCCATGTTCCCTGCTGACATATCCGGCTTTTAAATCAATGTCCGGCATGGTATGCGCTGTCTTGCGCCCTAGCAAAAAACAATCTTTACTTGACAACGAATAGGTGCTAATATGACCGTCAATCAGAATCAACAAATAATAAGCGTGGTCTTTGTTCTTCATAATTCTATTCTCAAATCTGTATTTCCCAGAGTTAAAATATCACCGCTATGCAATTCTTCCATTCGGTCTTTTTCAATCATCTTGTTGTTGACCAATGTACCATTTACAGAGCCCTTATCCAGCACCCATAATGTTCCATTTTCAAGATGCAACAGACAATGTTCTCTTCCGACACTTTTATCTTCTTGTGCAATGCGGATATCCGCACTTCGACTCCTGCCAACAAGCAGATCAGCCTGCATATCTCCTTCAAAAATCGACCGTCCGTCTTTGCAGTCCATGACCGCTATGTGCTTTGGAGCAAGAAAGACCGTCTTTCCCTCATCGTTCTTTTGCGCATCTGCCGCCCATTTCATAACCGTATGTAATTTCTCTGGCTGTTCCGTTATATCCAGACTATCTTGCCCATCCCATCCTTTCGTGATAAAGGGATCAGAATCTTTCGACGGCATATTCTTTGGTTGCTCTGTCGCAATGTCATCATTTTCGTCAGATTTTATTTTCTGCTCTGTTGTTTGATTGACCGGCCTTTTATTTTTTTTTCCAAAAAACAGCAGCAGAATCAGGACGATAATAATAACTGCCACTCCCATTGCACACACCAGCAATATTGGTGATTCCAAAATATCGGCGGTCGCCCCTTTCATCTCTTGTGGCATTCGTAATGAAAACGACAGAGTGTCCCCATTTTGAAGTGTCAGCTTCACTTTTCTCACAGAGCCATTTCTGCTCTTTGCAGGGACAGAAGCCTCAAAAATTTGCAAACCATAATCTTCGCGCAAAATCTTTAATACTGGCTCAAAGTCATCTGTTGCCGTCAAGTCATAATCATTTGCGCCAGTCATATCGGAAAGCAGGTACATATCCTGCAATGCCTGCTCATTATCCGTCTCCTCATATCCAAATGTGTAAATCGGATATCGATACTCATCCATTTTTTCATTCAGTTGATCTCCAGCCATTCCATCCGTATCATCCATACCTGACGCAAAAACAATCATTCTGGTATATCCGGTATAACTATCCTCGTTTAGATCATCCATTGCCTGTGACAGCATTTGCGAAAAATGAACTTTTGACGCATTGAATTTTAATGTATCCAATAATCGGCTCACAGAAGTATAATCATCGGAAAACTCTGAAAAATAAGTCAATTCTTTTCCAAAAGTCGCAATACGAAACTGCTCATCTTCTGCATGACTATCAATAATACTCCGCACCAGCTTTTTTGTCTTTTTTCGTTCCGGTACCTCTACTGTTTTCTGATTGGCAATCAAAATCAGCGTACGGATATTCTGCTCGTCATCCTCCATATCATAGCTTGTCAGATGACGGCATTCTCTTTTACCAATCAGCAGTTCATCTGCCTCATTATCGTCATCCTTGCTATCGAGTCCTTTGACATAGATTTTGATTGTTTCGTCATCACAGTTGGCATGCATGACTGCAGCATCTGTTTTAGCATATACTCCATCATAGATACTCATGCTAATAATCAATAAAAAAGCAATGCCCAAAAAAATATCCTTACTCTTAAATAATCTATTCCATCTCAATGTCATCACCTTTTTCATTTTTATTAGTAATGCCGTTAATAGTGAAATAATACGAAAACTTACGATCCTTAATAAAGGATTTATTTTGTTCCAAAAACATTTGCTATACCAAATCCTGATAAATCTATTGTACCCTCTGCATTAGTAACCACTATTTTCATGAGTTTTTTATTTTTTGTATTTATATTGATTTTTTTTATATCCATGTCTACATCTAAATCGTATGTCTTATATAATTTCTTATCAAAATATATTTCTAATTCTGCACTATTTTCAAATTGCGGATCATCTAAAGCTCCCATGACAAAAGTGATTTTTTTATATTTTTTTACATTATATGATGCACTTGGACTGTTACTACCATAAACAGGACCAAAACGCACTCCATGCTTAAAGCTACGCCCCGTCATCGAAAAACTTCCATTCCCATCATATTTATATGCAAATGTTGTTACTCGAAATGGCTCTATTCGTTCTCTTGCCTCTTTAGCTGAAACAGTTGCAACATTATTTATAGTAAACGACACAAATAATCCAAAAACCAATATATATATCAATTCCATTTTTCTTAAAGCTTTCATTATGCCTCCCTATACCATTCTCCCATAATTATATATACAAATACATTACATCTATAGTTTTAATAATTTCACAGAGAACAACTCCCCACAGCGCACTAACATATAATTATTTTGCATAATCATATCTGTTGAAAATGTATTTCACAGTGTTCATAGTGTGCTGCGGAGAATCAAACTTATTAAAGAAATAATTTATTTTATACTATATCCCTGCGAATTCCAAAAGCTCGTCGGGTTGCTGTTTTCCAGTTTGGAATCGCCAACACTGATTGCCGCATATTTTTCTTTGCCATCCCGCACTTCAACATGGGTATGCGATCCAGTAATTGCTGTCACACCACGCCACGACTGCACGCCAATTTTGTCGCCTTTCTTTACAGTTGTCCCCTCTTTTACTGATGGCTTGCTGTGAAGATAAATAACTGTTTTCTTCACCGATGAATTGTAAATGGCAATCGTTGATAATCCGCCACTACCAAGACTACCAGCATGAACTCTGATTACCTTTCCATCTGTCAACGAGTAGATTGGCGCATTCACCTGGTAGGCAATATCAATTCCTTCGTGCCGTCCGACTGTCGTCGTATACCCATCAAATCCACAAGTGATCTTTGCTTTTGAATTCTTATAAAGTCCCTTACTTAATGCCGTCAGGGTAATTTCCCCAGTAATTACCTTCCATCCTGTCTTGGTTACAAAAGCAATCTTAAATCCACTGCTTACGGGATACATTACTTGAACATAATCTCCAGAAGTTCCCAATTTATAGACAGCGTCACCCTTAGCGACACTACCATATCCTCCACCGTTTGGTCTTTTATATGTCTCAGATTTTGCCTTTGCAACCGTTGGTTCACCACTTGTGGATTTCAATACAATCGCTTTTGATTTAATATATCCGGTTTTTGTCTTATTTGTACCTGTCACTGGATATTTTACCTTTGCAAAGCCATCACCAATACTAACAACCGTCAACTCGTCTGAATCATAAATTGTACCAGACTTCTTCGATAAACCAGTATCACTGTATACAGTTGTATTTCCCGTTTTGATTGTGTAGCACTTTGCGTTAAGTGCAGCATCTGCCGTGATTCTCACGCTGGACAATAAACCAATAAAAAGTGCCGTCACTACTATTATCGACAAAACTTTTTTCTTTGTTTTCATTGAAAATATCCTCCCTATTTGATTAATCTTCTTTATTTCACTTTGTTTTACTAAAAGTAAAATTATAATGTTTATTTTCCATCCGCTGAAATATTTCAATATAATATGTACCTTTTTTTAAGACTCTTTCTGTTTTAGCATTGTATCTTCCTTTAACTTTATTGTATTTATAATCAAAAGCTGATTCCTCTACTGCCAATTTGCCTTTTTCATCATAGACCCTCATTTTAATCGCAGGCCAAGAACCACCATCTGATCCTTCACAATTTACTTTCATTAGAATTTTCGCCTTTTTATCTAAAGGCATCTCGTAGTATCTAGATGTCATAGCCGTCATCCATTCCAATGTTTTCCCTCTACATATTTCTCCTAATTCATAATATATCGCTTCATCTGCAATCCCATCTGCATAAACATTCTTAATCTCACACAATGTAAAAGATGCCACCATCCCGAAAATCAGCGTCAACGCCACCATTGTTCTTTTCATTGCCCTCATAAGTTTCTCCTTCCTATTATGTCAACCCCTAAATACTGAGTTTTCAAGGGTTCTACGAGTAAGATATCTCATACATACAGGGTGGATGGTGCAGAACAGTCATCGTATCTGGTACTGAATAGCTGTTTGATGGTGCACCGATTAAA
>JAFUYB010000005.1 GCA_017470735.1 Lachnospiraceae bacterium
ATGCTAAGAGTCCGGGCTCAATGTCCCACTTGTTTGTGCTTGAAAGGATGACGGCACATATAATTATACGGGGTCGAAGCAAAAGCTTCGCCACTCCTCCTCTCGTGCTCTGTAGTGTACAGCTGTTCCTATATACAGTATTGGCTAATCAGAGGAAAAAGTGGAGGGCAGAGACATTTTTCATGACCTTGTTTGTGCCTGAGAGAAGCGAAAGGAATGGTAAAAATTATGACTATAAAGTTAAAATAATAAGGTCGTGCGCTCTGCCAAGTCAAGCAACCTGTGCAGACGATCCCGCAGTGCCTGTGACTTTTCATTTTTTATAGATTCAAGCATCAGATCCGCATCTTTTATCCGCATGTTTTTCATTGTAAATATAAAGTATTTTTGATAATATAAACTAGGGTTATATTCATATATGTCAAAAGAAAGGAACGGGAAATGAAAAGGTTTTTGGCGTGTCTGATTGCAGTCTTGTTTTTGTTCGAGTCGGTTTCTGTCGGAGTTCCGAAAATTTTGGGACGGCTGTCCGCAAATGCGGAAGAGACAGCTGGAGATGAGTATGAAGACGGGGATGAATCTGAGGATGAAGAAGATGAATTTGATGAAGATGCGGATGCCGATGTAGATGAGGACGCATATGAAGATGCGGATGTCGATGAAGACGAGGATGCATATGAAGAACCGGATATGACTGAGGACGAGGAATGGGATGACAGCGATGGTGAAGATGTACTGACGGATGATACGGATGAAACAGAATCTCCGCTGAGTACTTTTCAAGAGATGAAATCCAGGATGAAGTCCAATATTCTGGAAAGAACTGCTTCGGACGATGAGTTTGACGATACAGAAGAAGATGATGAAGATGACGAACTGTCGGGCGATGATACAGACGACGAATCCGAAGGTGAAGCCGATGCGGAAATGCCTGCTGATCAGCTTTCGGAAGAATCGCCGCAGGGTGTCCATGTGCAGGCGGTTTATGGCGAGGATGTATTCCCGGAAAATACGAGTCTTAAGCTGACAGATGTGCCCAAGGAAACGGTAATGGAAGCTGTTGGTAAAGTTTTTGGTGATGTGGCGGATGCAGCAGCAGTTGATATTACTTTTTTGGATGAGAATGGAGAGGAACTGGAGCCGGAAAACGGCGGAGAAGTGGAGGTTTTGCTATCATTGAACGCCCCGCTGAAAAAGGGAGAGCAGACTGTCGTTCATATCGATGATGATGGCAATGTTGAAGAAGTGTCGGGAGTGCGTGTCGTGACGGCAACGGAGACAGGCGCGGAGTTTGTGGCGGATGCTTTTTCAACTTATGCGATTGTGACGCAAAATGCGGGTACAGTTTCATACCGGACATTTACAACGGATGATGGTTTTGAATATGAGCTGCTTGGGGATTCCAAGCTGAGTTTATATACCATGCCTGTTGCGGAAAAAGTGACGGTTCCCTCTACAGTCAAAAATGGAGACGACAGTTATACGGTGACAAAAGCGCTCGGAGGTTATGATGCTTCGGGCAATCGTAATGGTGTCGCCGGAAAAGGTTCTCAGAAGACGATTGTCCTTGCCAGTACAATTACAGAGATTGGGAAAGAGGCGTTTAGTGGGATCGCATCATTAAAAACTGTTTCACTGCCCGGGAAACTGCAGGTGATCGGAGAGAAAGCATTTTATCAGAGTCAGATTGCGACCATAGAAATACCGGACACTGTAACGACAATCGGAAAAAATGCATTTGCAGACTGTGCCCTGACAAGCGTGTACATTCCAAAGGGTGTAACGAGCATTGGTGATCATGCATTTGGGTGGGATGACACTAACAGTAAAATCGTAGAGAATTTCACTGTTTATGGTTTTGCTGGGTCTGCGGCAGAGACTTACGCAAAGAAATATGGGCTGACATTTATTTCAGTCGGGTCAGCAACAAGCAGTTCGTCATCAAACAGTACATCTTCATCCGGTTCAAGCAGCAGCTCAAAGACATCAAGCAGTTCATCGGATTCTGACAGTGACTCTGATTCTGACAGTGATGACGACGATGACGATGATGATGACAGCAGCTCAAGCAGTTTTAGCACTGGCGATACGAAGACATATTCTTCCAAATCGGGTCTCAACAAAGCGGAATATGAAAAGACTGGCAGCAGCACGGTAACTTATAATGAAGCAAAGATCAGCAGCAGCAGTAAAAAAGCGCGGGTTGCAGGGACGGTAAAGATCAGCAGCAAGACTTATAAGGTGACAGAGGTTGCTGAAAATGCGTTTTCGGGGTACAAAAATCTGAAGAAAGTGAAGATTGGCCAGTATGTTGAGACGCTGGATGAAAATATGATTGAAAATTGTCCGAGTCTGACCAAGCTTGTTATCAATTCCAAGAAGTTGACAGCGGACAAGATAAAGAATTCGTTGAAGGGTTCCAACGTCAAGAAAATAATTGTGCCGTCCACTATGGTCAAATCTTATGAAAAGATATTTACAAAAGCCATAACGGGCAGCAAATATGACCTGGTGGTAAAAGCGCATCCGGCAGCAAAAAAGACGGCAGGCAACGCAACAAAGACTACGGGAAGCACAACAACGAAAAAGGCAACAAGTTCAACGGGCAGTAACACGAAGAAAACAACGGATAAAACCACTGGGAAACAACGATCAAGCAGTGGGAGCGTGCAATGACCAAACGAGAATTTCCCTTGCGAAAAGTGTGACAATAAGGTATAGTTATTCCGTTGATAAAATCAATCCCAAGGGAGGAAACAAAGGAGGTTATATTTATGGCAGAGTACAAGAACCTGATTCTGGATGTGGCTGATGAGATTGCGGTACTGAAGATCTCGAGACCGGCAGCGCTCAATGCGCTGAACAGCGAGACATTAGATGAACTGGATGCGGTGTTAAATGAGATCGAGGCACGAGATGATGTCAAGGTGCTGATCCTGACAGGTGGTGCTGACAAAAAGGGGAACGAGTTCAAGTCGTTCGTGGCAGGTGCGGACATTTCCGAGATGGTCAACTTCTCCGCGCCGGAGGCACGCGCATTTGGTATCCGCGCGTCCAAGCCGTTTTTCAAGCTGATGGAGATGCGTCAGGTGACAATCGCTGCAGTCAACGGCTTCGCTCTTGGCGGCGGCTGCGAGATCGCTATGGCTTGTGACATCCGTATCGCGTCTGACAATGCGATCTTTGGACAGCCTGAGACGGGTCTGGGCATCATCCCGGGCTTTGGCGGTACACAGAGGCTTGCCCGTCTGGTAGGCATGGGCCGCGCAAAGGAGATGATCTTTACCTGTGACAATATTGATGCGAATGAAGCATACCGCATCGGTCTGGTCAACAAGGTCGTATCGACTGACGAATTGATGGACACAGCAAAGAAGATGGCTTCAAAGATCGCAAGCAAGGGCAGCTACGCAAATGCGGTTGCAAAGGCAGCGATCAACAACGGATATGACATGGATATCCACAATGCGGTTGAGATGGAAGCCAACCTCTTTGGCGTTGTCAATGATACGCATGACAAGAAAGAGGGCATGGGCGCATTCCTTGAAAAGCGTAAGGGTGAGCTGACAGACTTCTGATTTAAAGGATAGGATCAGAGCTTTGCGGCAATCGCTGGGAAATGCCGGCATAGCGGAATGTGCAATTTGCGGTATTCCCAAACTGAGATATTGATGAAATAAAATACGCTTCATTGGATTATAATGTTTGCAGACGATACAGGAATGTGCCTGTATGGATGTGCCATTGTAAGAAAATGGAGCGTGTTTTCTTTGCGGATGGCAAAATGCTTTCTTGCTGTTGCAACGAATGGCGGAAGCGGTATTGTGGGCGGCAGTATTAGTTAGAAATAGGGAAAATAAAGGCCGATGCTAAATGAGATCCATATCGAAAATTTGATAGCACCGCTGCTTGTCTGGTATGCAAAGAACAAGCGTACCCTGCCGTGGCGGGGGATCGACGATCCGTACCGGATCTGGGTGTCGGAGATCATGCTGCAGCAGACGAGGGTGGAAGCAGTGATCCCGTATTATGAGAGGTTTCTGGATGCGCTGCCGACGATCGGCGATCTGGCAGGATGTGACGAGGACCGCCTGCTGAAGCTGTGGGAAGGTCTTGGCTATTACAGCCGGGTGCGCAATATGCAAAAAGCGGCGAAAAAGATCGTGGATGAGCACGGCGGAGCCATGCCCCGTGCCTATGAAGAGGTCGTTGCGCTGCCGGGGATCGGGCCGTACACGGCGGGAGCGATCACATCGATAGCGTTTGGTTTGCCGCAGCCCGCAGTCGATGGCAATGTGCTGCGCATTCTGGCGCGGGTCTCGGATGACGCGACAGACATTCTCTCGGCAGAAATGAAAAATAAGGTAACAAAGGCGTTGCATGAAGCCATGCCGCAGGACTGTCCGGGGATTTTCAACCAGGCAATGATGGATCTGGGCGCCTGCGTCTGCCTGCCGAACGGGACGCCGAAATGCAAGGAGTGTCCGTGGCGTCCGCAATGCCTGGCCTGCAAACGGGGGACGGCGGACGCGCTTCCTGTACGAGTCAAAAAGACAAAACGGCGTATGGAAGAGCGGACGGTGCTTCTGGTAATGGATGGTGAGAGGGTACTTTTGCACAAACGCCCGGCAAAAGGACTTTTGGCAGGGCTTTATGAATTGCCGAATATCGCAGGGAACCTGAGCGAGAATGATGCGGTGGAGGCGGTGCGGCAGATGTCCCTTGACCCGATGCATATTGAAGTGCTTGAAAATGCGAAGCATCTGTTTTCCCACATCGAATGGCGAATGAAAGGGTACTTGGTGCGAGTCGCAGACGCAGGAACATTTTCGTATGGAAAGGATTATTTTCTGATCGAAAAAGAGACGCTCCGCAAAGATTTTTCCGTGCCGAGCGCATTTGCGGCGTATCTGAAATATATTTAAAGAACCATGCGTTTCGCGGTCTGCCGCTTTGCGCGCGATATGGTTAATTGTCTGAAAACACCCTTGTAAATCCCCAAAGATGGTGTTATATTTATTTTGAATAATTGTGACTTTTGGGAGATGGATTATGAAGCTTTTGTCTTTTGCGATACCGAGCTACAATTCGCAGGACTATATGGATAAATGTATTGAATCGCTGCTGCCGGGCGGCGGGGATGTTGAGATCATTATCGTGGATGACGGGTCGACCGACCGGACGGCGGAGATCGCCGATGCGTATCAGGAGAAGTATCCGGACATCGTGCGCGCGGTTCACCAGGAGAACGGAGGCCACGGCGAAGCGGTCAACACCGGGCTTAAAAATGCGACCGGTAAATTCTTCAAGGTTGTCGATTCGGATGACTGGGTAGACGGCGAAGCGTATGAAAAGGTCATTGCGACGCTCAAGCGCTTAGAAGAAGAGGGAGCGGAGATCGACATGCTCCTGACCAATTATGTCTACGAAAAAGAGGGCAAAAAGCACAAGCGCCACATGATGTACACGCCTCTGTTTCCGACGGACCAGGTGATCGGCTGGGAGGACATGAAGCGCAACATCAAAGGCTTTTCGATCCTGATGCATTCGGTGATCTACAGGACCGAAATGCTGCGCGAGTCGGGGCTTAAGCTCCCGAAGCACACTTTTTATGTGGACAATTTATTCGTCTACATACCGTTGCCGTATGTGAAGAAATTCTATTATTTAAATGTGGATTTTTACCGATACTATATAGGAAGGGAAGGCCAGTCTGTCGCAGAGCAGACAATGGTCCGCCGGATCGACCAGCAGCTGAGGGTCAATTACATGATGATCGACCTCGTCAACCCGTGGGACATCGAAGAGAAGCACCTGCGGGAATACATGCTGTCGTATTTAGAGACGATCACGGTCGTATCCACATCGATCGGCTATGTCTCCAAAGACAAAGAGAATCTTCAAAAGATCCAGGAGCTTTGGAAATACATTAAGCGCAAGGATAAACGCACCTACCGTCACCTCCGTTACGGCATGCTCGGCGGCACGATGCGCCTGCCCGGCCGCGTCGGACGGTTCGTATCGCTGCGCGCATACCGGCTGTCGCAGAGGGTATGGGGATTTAACTAAAAAATAAAGTGGAGGAATCGCCTATGATCAGAGGAATTTCAGGCTACAACCCACAGCAAAACTTCAACATCGGCGGTTACGGCGCCCATACGGAAGCCGGGAAAGCATCAGATGACGACGCCCGTTTAAAAGGTCTGCCCGGACAGGACGACGAAGACAGCAATATCGGCAAGCCTGCCGACGAGCAGAAAAAGCCCGGCCGTAAATCTTCGCCCGAAGACTGCGAGACCTGCAAGAACCGCAAATACCAGGACGGTTCCGATGAGTCGGATGTCTCATTCCAGACACCGCAGCATATTGATCCGGCGGCAGCAGGGGCGGCGGTGCGCGCCCATGAGTACGAGCATGTCGCCAACGCCTACCAAAAGGCTAAGGAATCCGGCGGAAAGGTATTGTCGGTCGGCGTATCGATCCACACATCGGTCTGCCCGGAGTGCGGCAGGGTTTATGTGTCCGGCGGGCTTACGACATCGAGGATCGCGACACCGACGGATGATGACAAGGACAAGAATCCTTACGATCAGCAGAAAGAAGCGATCGGCAGTATGCTCAATATGGGCATGCGCGCGAATTACACGACATAAGAAATGGAAGGAACAATGGATATTTCGGAAATCATAGCGGAAGAGTTACAAGTGAAGAAAACGCAGGTCGATGCGGCAATCGGCCTGATCGATGAAGGGAACACGATTCCCTTCATCGCTCGTTATCGGAAGGAAATGACGGGGGCGCTTAACGATGAGCAACTGCGTACACTGTACGAGAGGCTGACCTATCTGCGCAACCTCGAAGAGAAAAAGCAGCAGGTGCTTGCGAGCATAGAGGAGCAGGGCAAGCTGACACCGGAGCTGGCAGCAGAGATCAAGGCGGCGGAGACGCTGGTGCGTGTGGATGATCTGTACCGTCCGTACCGTCCGAAGCGGCGGACAAGGGCGACGATCGCCAAAGAGCGCGGGCTGGAGCCTCTGGCGGCGTGGATCGCGGCACAGAATGCCAACGGTGAGCTAAAGAGCGTGGCGGCTGAGTATATTGACGAAGAAAAAGAAGTGCCTACGGCGGAGGTGGCGATTGCCGGCGCATGCGACATTATTGCCGAGGAAATATCGGACAACGCCGCGTACCGTGAGCACATCCGCAGCGTGACCGAAGAATCGGGCAAGCTGGTCTCAAAAGCGAAGGATCCCGAAGCGGAATCGGTTTACGAGATGTATTACGATTTTGAAGAGGAGATCAAAAAGCTGCCGGGTCACCGCGTGCTGGCGATCAACCGCGGTGAAAAGGAAAAGATACTGACCGTACAGATCACCGCGCCCGTGGAGCTGATCCTGCAGTATCTGCAATCCCAGATCATCAAGACAGCGGCGGGCGATCTGGTAAAAGCGCTGTCTGATACGATCGAGGATGCCTACAGCCGCCTGATCGCGCCTTCGATTGAACGGGAGATAAGAAGCAGCCTGACCGAATCCGCGGAAGATGGCGCGATCAAGGTTTTCGGTGAGAATTTAAAGCAGCTTCTGATGCAGCCGCCGACAGTCGGGAAGGTGGTCTTGGGCTGGGATCCGGCGTTCCGCACGGGCTGCAAGCTGACGGTTGTGGACGCGACGGGGAAAGTGCTGGATCATACGGTTATCTATCCGACTGCGCCGCAGAACAAAGTGGCAGAATCAAAAAAGGTGGTGGCTGACTGGATTGAGAAATACCATGTCGATCTGATCTCGGTCGGAAACGGCACCGCATCGCGTGAATCAGAAAAAATCATTGCGGAGCTGATCTCGGAAATTGACAATCCGGTGCAGTATGTGATCGTCAATGAGGCAGGGGCGTCGGTCTATTCGGCAAGCAAGCTGGCAACGGAGGAATTTCCGGAATTTGACGTGGGGACGCGCAGCGCGGCATCGATCGCCAGACGGCTGCAGGATCCGCTGGCGGAGCTGGTTAAGATCGATCCGAAGTCGATCGGTGTCGGACAGTATCAGCACGATATGAACCAGAAAAAGCTGGACGAGACATTGACGGGCGTGGTTGAGGATTCGGTGAACAGAGTCGGCGTGGATCTGAATACGGCGTCGTACTCGCTGCTTTCGTATGTGTCAGGGATTTCCAAGCCGGTCGCGAAGAATATTATTGCCTACCGCGAAGAAAACGGTTCGTTTACGGACCGGAAGGAGCTGCTGTCGGTGGCCAAGCTTGGACCGAAGGCATTTACCCAGTGCGCGGGGTTCCTGCGGATCCGCTCGGGAAAGAACCCTCTGGATGCGACGGGCGTTCATCCGGAGAGCTACGATGCGTGTGAGCGTCTGCTGCAGTCCCTGGGGCACAATAAGGATGAGATTGCAGGCGGCGGGCTGGCGCAGATCGGAAAGGAGATCTCGTCGGTCTCCAAGCTGGCGGATGAGCTCGGGATCGGCGAGCTGACGCTGGCGGATATTATCAAGGAATTGGAAAAGCCGGGGCGCGATCCCCGTGACGAAATGCAGGGACCGATCCTGCGCAGCGATGTGATGGAGATCGCGGACTTAAAGCCGGGCATGGTGCTGAAAGGCACGGTGCGCAATATCGTGGACTTTGGCGCGTTTGTCGATATCGGCGTGCATCAGGACGGACTGGTCCACATTTCGCGGATGACCAGAAAATTCATCAAGCATCCGCTTGAAGCCGTTTCGGTCGGGGATATCGTGGAGGTCGAGGTAGTCGAGGTCGATCCTGCCAGAGAGCGTATCGGGCTGACGATGCTCATCGGTGAACCCGCGCAGCCGGACAGCCGCGGCGGCGGTGAAAAGAAAAACGCCTCTGGCGAAAGCCGCCGCGCCGGCAGGAAGGACAAGGGCAGAAACGACCGCGGCGGAAAGAATGAAAAGAGGCGTTCGGACCATAAGAATGACAGTGGGACATTCGGCAGCTCGCTCGGAGACCTTTTGAAAAATGTAAAGCTGTAAATTATCTTTAAAATTGTATTTTTTTTAATACAATTTTAACTCTCCCGTGGTATAGTGTATATGGGATATTAAACCAACTTTTTCATGGGAGAAAAGACATGAGGATCTTAGTAGCGGAAAGCAAGCAGGATCTGAATACGGTGATCGTGGAGAAGTTGCGGTCAGAGGGTTACGCTGTAGATGCCTGCTTTGACGGGGCGGGCGCGCTGGAATATCTGACTTTGGGAAATTACGACGGCGCGATTTTGGACATTGCCCTGCCAAAGAAGAGCGGATACGATGTGCTGCACGATATGCACGCCCAGAGGGTGTTCATTCCGGTGATGTTCTTATCGGACAAGAATGAAGTGGATGAGATCGTCCGGGGGCTCGATGAAGGGGCGGACGACTACCTGATCAAGCCGTTTGACATTGAGATATTATTGGCGCGGCTTCGGGTGATGCTCCGCAAGACAGTCGGCGTGCATGACAGTATCTACCGGTGCGGGGACTTAGAGGTAGATGTCAGCCGGCAGGAGGTGTTCCGTGCCGGCGGGCGCATAGAGCTGACCGGACGGGAGTTTGCGATTTTATTGTGCTTCATCCGCAACCAGGGCGTTGTGATCTCGCGCGAGCAGATTCTTTCGGGAGTCTGGAATGACGCGGGAGAGATTACATCCAATGTTGTCGATGTATATATCCGCTATCTGCGCCGCAAGATTGACGATCCTTTTTCGTACAAGATGATACAGACGGTGCGCGGGGTCGGATATTGCCTGAGGGCGGAGACGGATTAGCATATCCTGCTTGACAATCAGACGGTATATTTCGTATATTATAGGAGGTATTTTTCGTTGCCTTTCATGATTTTTTAATGGATGGGCGGCATACTTGCAGAGCAACTTATTATTCTTTGGAAGGAATCAGGAAAATGGATCATTTGGACAAATTGGAAGCGGAGGCGATCTATATTCTGCGCGAGACGGTTGCGGAATGTGAGAAGCCTGTGATGCTGTATTCGATCGGAAAGGACAGCTCCGTGATGTTGCATTTGGCATTAAAGGCATTTTACCCGGAGAAACCGCCCTTTCCTTTTTTGCATGTCAATACGACATACAAATTCAAGGAGATGATCGAGTTCCGCGACCGCCGCGCGAAGGAGTGCGGGATCGAGATGCTCGAATACATCAACGAAGAAGGGCTGGCACGGGGTGTCAATCCATTCACCTCGGGTGCGGCATACACGGATGTGATGAAGACCGAGGCGCTCAAAAAGGCGCTGAAGCTGTATGGCTTTACAGCGGCGTTCGGCGGCGGCAGGCGGGATGAGGAGAAATCCCGCGCGAAGGAGAGGATCTGTTCGTTCCGTGACGAGAATCAGACCTGGAATCCCAAGAACCAGAGGCCGGAGCTGTGGAAGCTGTTCAATATGCGTCTGCATCAGAATGAGAGCATCCGCGTATTCCCGATTTCCAATTGGACGGAAAAAGATATCTGGCAGTACATAAAGCGGGAAGACATACCGATCGTATCACTGTACTTCGCGAAGGAGCGTCCGTGTGTCCGCCGTGACGGGCAGATCATCATGGTGGATGACGACCGGATGCCGATCGGGGACGGCGAAAAAGTCGAGAATCTGAAAGTACGGTTCCGCACGCTCGGCTGTTATCCGCTGACCGGCGGCGTGGAATCGGATGCCGAAACGCTTGACGAGATCGTGGAGGAGACACTGGCATCGGTGGATTCGGAGCGCACGAGTCGTATTATCGATACGGATGGCGGTTCAGCGAGTATGGAAAAGAGAAAGAGAGAGGGTTACTTCTAAAATGGCTAGAGAACTTTTGAAATTCATTACCTGTGGCAGCGTGGACGACGGCAAATCCACTCTGATCGGACACATGCTCTATGACGCGAAGCTGCTGTTTACGGATCAGGAGCAGTCTTTAAAGCTCGATTCGATGGTCGGATCGGCGGACGGGGATATTGACTATTCGCTGCTTCTGGACGGACTGATGGCGGAGCGTGAGCAGGGCATCACGATCGATGTTGCCTACCGTTATTTTTCGACCGAAAAGCGCAGCTTTATTGTGGCGGACACGCCGGGACACGAGGAATACACGCGGAATATGGCGGTGGGGGCTTCGTTTGCCCAGCTGGCGATCCTGTTGATCGATGCGACCAAGGGCGTTGTCGTGCAGACCAAGCGGCATCTGCGCATCTGCGCGCTGATGGGGATCCGCCATTACATTTTCGCGGTCAACAAGATGGATCTGGTTGACTACGATGAAAAGCGGTTTTTAGAGATCCAGGAGCAGATCAACGCGGAGATCGAGGGGATGGATTACGATCTTGCCCTCGCGATCCCGGTATCGGCGACCAAGGGCGACAATGTCAACAAAGCCTCGGACAATACGCCGTGGTACAAGGGCGACGCGCTTTTGGCTGTCTTAGAGGATGTAAAGATCGATCAGAACACAAGCAAAGACGGCTTTTTGATGTCGGTACAGCGTGTATGCCGTCCGAACCGCACCTTCCGCGGTTTTGAGGGGGAGATTGCGCTGGGCAGCGTGCATGTCGGGGATGAGGTGTCATCCCTGCCGAGCGGCGAGAAGGCAAAGGTCTCGGGCATTCTTATGACAGATAAAGAGGTGCAGGAAGCATCCGCGGGCAATGCCGTGACGGTATCGCTGGACCGCGAGATAGATGTATCGCGCGGCTGTGTGCTCGCGAAAGATACCAAAGTGGAGATCGGCCGCGAATTTCTGGCGGAAATGCTCTGGATGGACGAGGGCAAGCTGGTACGCGGACGGAATTACTATCTGAAGCTTGCGACGCAGACGCTGCCTGCGGTCATATCGGATATCCGTTACCGGATCGATGTCAACAGCGGCGAGCAGCTTCCGGCGGATGAGATTGAGAAAAATGAACTGGCAGTCTGTGAGGTCAGTGTCGGTGAAAAAGTATTGTTCGCGCCGTTTTCCAAGATCAAAGAGATGGGTTCGTTCATCCTGATCGACAGGGTGACGAACGCGACGGCGGCCTGCGGCGTGGTCTTAAAGGCGGAGCGCAATAAGCGTAATCTTTCGTGGCAGCAGGTGGATATCGACAGGCAGATGCGCGAGGAAAGCCTTGGGCAGAAGGCGCGCACGATCTGGTTTACCGGACTGTCCGGATCGGGCAAGTCGGCGATCGGCAACGCGCTTGAAAAGCGGCTGCATTCGATGGGGATGCATACGATGCTTTTGGACGGCGACAATGTGCGTATGGGCTTAAACCGCGACCTGAGCTTCTCCGAGGCAGACCGTGCCGAGAATATCCGGCGTATCGCTGAGGTGGCGCATCTGCTGAATGAGGCGGGGATCATCGTGATCACGACATTCATCTCGCCGCTCCGGGTCGACAGGCATAATGCGCAGAGGATTCTGGGCGATTCGTACAGCGAAGTCTATGTCAATACGCCGCTTGCAGTCTGCGAGGAGCGCGATGTCAAGGGCTTGTACAAGCGGGCGCGCGCAGGCGAGATCGAGTTCTTCACGGGCATCAACAGTCCGTATGAGGTGCCGAAGCACGCGGATGTGACGGTTGAGACAGTCAGCACGGGCATAGAGGAAAATGTCGACATAATCATGGAAAAACTGAAGTTGTAGTTGACAGACACGGATATCGTGCTATAATGTCTTTTGCAACTAAAAAAGGAATCTTCGGGGCAGGGTGCAATTCCCGACCGACGGTGATGCCCGTATGGGATGAGTCCGTGAGCCGCAATGCGGTTGAATGTGGTGAGAATCCATTACCGACAGTACAGTCTGGATGGGAGAAGATGCATATTGAGCGGACGGGTTTGGAACCCGTTTTCGGATATGGATTTTTGATGTGCCCTTGGAGAAGCTTCTTCAAGGGCATTTTTGCGGGATTCCTTTAGCAAGCATAGCTACAAAGGAGGTATTGAAAAATGAGTGACTACACAACACAAGGCAGCCGCCGGGATGTCCGGCTGGAAAATGAAAGGGCGCGTTCCGAAAGCTCCGGGAGGATCCGGTATATGACGGTGACGGCGCTGCTGTCGGCGATTGCTTTCATCCTGCAGTTTTTTGAATTTCCGATCCCGCTGGTGCCGTCGTTCATCAAAATGGATTTCTCCGATTTGCCGGAGCTGATCGGCGCGTTTGCGATGGGACCGCTGTCGGGCGTCGTGATCGCGCTGATCAAGAACCTGCTGCATTTCCCGCTGTCGCAGACCGGCGGCGTCGGTGAGCTGTGCAATTTCCTGCTGGGCGCGAGCTTCGCGCTGCCCGCGGGTCTGGTCTACAAGTTCAACAAGACCAAGCGCGGAGCGGTCATCGGAGCGTTTGCCGGGGCGATTATCATGGCGGCGCTGTCGTTCCCGATCAACTACTTTATTACTTACCCGTTCTACGAGCTGATGATGCCGAGGGAAGTGATCGTAGCGGCGTATCAGGCGATCCTGCCGTCGGTGACAGGCCTTGCCCAGTGCCTGCTCGTGTTCAATGTGCCGTTCACGCTGTTTAAGGCACTGTGTTCGGTGGGGATCACGATGCTGATCTACAAGAAACTTTCGCCGATTTTGCATGGGGAGTGAGAACAGTTTGTTGGAAATGGAGTGAATGGAAAAGCGGGAGCTCCGGGGAGTGGGCTTCCGCTTTTGTGTGTAAATTTTATGCTATGCCCAGTTTTTGCATAAGGGCTTCTTGCAGGACTTGTGAGAAATTGATGTCTGCGGCGGTGGCGGATTCGTTCAGCCATTCGGGGATGGTGAGTGTCTTTTTGACAGATTTTGCGTTGTTCCGCTTGTGGTATTTCTGCGTATCGCACAGAATCATATTCATAAATTCGTCCGTCTTGAGCGGCAGAGTGGACGATGCGGCAGGAATCGGAAGTTTGTTTTTTTCATAATCATAAAGTGTGAAAGCGAGGACATCTTCCGCCATATAAATTGCATCGGCGAGGTCATCGCCACAAGTATAACAGCCTTGCAGGTCTGGGAAATTTACGGAAAAACCTTTCTCTTCCGGCGTGAAAATTGCGGGATAAACATATTTTGCCATATTGTCAGTTCCTTTCTGGATCGTTGTGCGTAAGATCATTTTAACCCAGCGTCTTTTAAGATACTGTTCGCGGTTCCTTTTGGGATATCTTTGCTTTTGTGTCGCGGAACACGAAATGAATTGCCGGTAGTTGGACTGAACCATTTATCGTGTTCGGAACCGTGTTCTACAAGGTGACAACCGCTTTTCTTTAGTAGTTTTGTCAGTTCTGATGCCTTCAATATTCCGTTGTCCTTTCACGATAGTGAGGTATGAAAAAAGCAGGGCACGGGAGTCGAACCCGCCTCCTCAGCTTGGGAAGCTGATATACTACCGATGTACTAGCCCTGCCTGCCGTGTTGCGATTTGTATTTTCGCTTACGGTCGAAACAGTAACGATTTTATCGGAAATGACGGTTGCTGTCAAGTGCCGTCGGACAGATTGTGTTTTTGGCGCAGGATTTGACTGGGCTGCTTCGGTAAGCGCGAGGAGAAGCAAATGATAACATAAATGATCACGAAATCTCCCCTTGTAGCAGATTTCTAAGTGTGCTAAAATGAGAAACGATATTGAATAAAGGGATTCCCCTTGGGGAGGGGAGGCAAAAAGGAGGAGAAATATGTATAAAGAGGAGTACGAACGCTGGCTTGGACATGACCTTGAGGATCCGGATCTTTTGCCGGAATTATTAAAGATCAAGGACAATGACGATGAGATTAAAGACCGTTTTGCCGTGTCTTTGCAGTTTGGTACGGCGGGGCTTCGCGGGACGCTCGGCGCGGGCACGAACCGGATGAATATCTGGGTGGTGCGCCAGGCGACACAGGGTCTGGCCAACTGGGTGCTGACGCAGGGCGGCAATCAGACCGTGGCGATCGCTTACGACAGCCGTTTGAAGAGCGATATCTTTTCCAAGGAGGCAGCAGGGGTTCTGGCGGCAAATGGCATCAATGTCCGCATTTATGACGCGCTGATGCCGGTACCGGCGCTTTCCTTTGCGACCAGATACTACAAGTGCAACGCGGGCATTATGGTGACGGCGAGCCACAATCCGGCGAAGTACAACGGCTACAAGGCGTACGGACCGGATGGCTGCCAGATGACGGATGACGCGGCGGCGATCGTATACGATGAGATCCAAAAGACCGATGTGCTGACCGGCGCAAAGCGGATTTCGTTCGCGGAGGGCGTTGAAAAGGGGCTGATCAAGTTTGTCGGCGATGACTGCAAGAAAGAATTCTACGAAGCGATCGAGGCGCGCCAGGTGCGTCCGGGTCTGGCAAAGACTTCCGGGCTGAAGCTGGTATACTCACCGCTGAACGGTACCGGGCTTGTGCCGGTGACCAAGGTCTTGAACGATATGGGCATTACCGATATTACCATTGTGCCTGAGCAGGAGTATCCGAACGGCTACTTCACGACCTGCCCGTATCCGAATCCGGAGATTTTTGAGGCGTTGAAGTACGGTCTGGAGCTGGCAAAGGAGACCGGGGCGGATCTGATGCTTGCGACCGATCCTGACGCTGACCGCGTGGGGATTGCGATGAAGTGTCCGGACGGCAGCTATGAGCTGGTATCCGGCAATGAGATGGGTGCCCTGCTGCTGGATTACATCTGCGCGGGACGGATCGAAAAGGGCACGATGCCCGAAAAGCCCGTGGCGGTGATGTCGATCGTTTCGACTCCGCTGGCGGATGCGATCGCGGAGCACTACGGCGTGGAGCTCAGGCATGTGCTGACAGGCTTTAAGTGGATCGGCGACCAGATCGCCCAGCTTGAGGCAGCGGGCAAGGTTGACCGTTTCATCTTCGGCTTTGAAGAGAGCTATGGCTACCTGGCAGGACCGTATGTGCGTGACAAGGACGCGGTCATCGGATCGATGCTGATCTGCGAGATGGCGGCATATTACCGCAGCATCGGTTCCTCGATCAAGCAGAGGCTCGAAGAGATCTATGCAGAGTACGGGCGGTATCTGAACAAGGTGGATTCGTTCGAATTCCCGGGGCTGTCCGGCATGGACAAGATGGCAGGCATTATGAAGGGGCTGCGTGAGAATCCGCCGAAAGATTTCGCGGGCATCGCCGTGACCAAGGTGACGGATTACGAGAAGCCTGAGGAGACAGGGCTGCCCAAGGCAAATGTTCTGATCTACGAGCTCGAAGACGGCTCGACGACGATCGTGCGTCCGTCCGGCACCGAGCCCAAGATCAAGACCTACTTTACGACTAAGGGCAAGGATCTTGACGAGGCCCAGGCAAAGAAAGACAAGCTTGCCGAAGCCTGCAAGCCGATCTTATCCTGATTTTGTAGAACGGGGTTCCGTTTCCCGGGATCCTTTGGCAAGCGCGGAATCGCGAAAGCACAAGCTTCCTTTTCCGCGCGCGCTATTTTTAAAGTAACAGGCAATTGAAGGGAGTGCTACAATGGCGAAAGCAAAAAGTCAACCGAAAGAGCGTAAGGTGCAGGAAGCTGCAGAGGAATTTGGGAATCCGACATTTTTAAAGTCCCTGCGGTTCCAGACACTGGCACTGAATCTCGGAATGCTTGTGATGTTCATCCTGACGGCGGTGATCGTGGCATCATCATTGAGCGGGATGACGGAGCAGGCGGAAAATGTCA
Organism: Lachnospiraceae bacterium; assembly: GCA_017470735.1. Taxonomy (GTDB): domain Bacteria; phylum Bacillota; class Clostridia; order Lachnospirales; family Lachnospiraceae; genus RGIG4930. The sequence goes on from JAFUYB010000005.1 coordinate 16,650, forward strand.
GCTACAACATTTCCGAGGTGCTCAAGTACGAAGGCGAAGCAAAAGAGACTGTGCAGGAGATTTACGGTGACGCCGCAGTCATTTCGCTGAACGCGGAGAATATGACAAAGGCGGAGATCGCTGACTGGCAGAGCTCGCAGGACGAGTATGCAGCCAATATCACCAGCAATATGGGTTCTATGGAAGAGCTGCTGAACAACATGGGACTTACTGACGCGCTTGCCGAAGCCCAGACATTGGAATCGGCGATGGATAGTTATGTCAGTGCGGCGCAGGCAGTCTACGACGCGGCGGCCGCCGGCAATTTTGACAAGACCGAGGGTATGATGGACGACATCGAGGCGGGCATCGAGGCGGTGGACGCGCAGATTTCAGTGATGGATCAGAGGCTCGACGAAGCGATCGCGGGAATCCGTCCGGCATTGGAGCAGCGTGAGCACAGCGCAATGCGGCGTGTCATTATTGTCATGGTGCTCTTTATCATTGTACTGGTACTGAATATCCTGCTGACCTACATGCGGATCAATAAAAAGATTACCGCGGCATCGGATGAGATCCAGGTCATGATCGACAAGATCAAGGCAGGCCGGGGCGACCTGACGGCGCGGATCCGGACGCGGTCGGATACCGAGCTGTACCATATTATTCATGGCGTCAATGAATTTATCGAAAATCTGCAGGGCATTCTGCGTGAGGTCAAGGACGGGACAGTCGTACTGGAGGATTCCTCGTCTTCGATCACTTCCAAGATCCAGAAGGCGAGCGATTCCGTGACCAACACATCGGCGGCGCTTGAAGAGTTGTCGGCAAGCATGCAGAATGTATCCACGACGGCAGAGATCATCAATGACAAGCTCGACGATGTCCGCCGGGCAACGCAGGAGATTGACGACGAAGCGGAAAGCGGCGCGGAGAGGGCAAAGCAGATCCAGGTTGAGGCGGATACGATCAAGACAGACGCCGGCAAGAAGAAGGATTCGACCGGCGTGAAGATGCAGGAGCTGTCCGAAGTGCTTGGGCAGTCGGTCAAGGATTCGGAAAAGGTCAAGCAGATCGGCGATCTGACCAATGAGATCCTGTCCATCGCGTCCCAGACGAACCTTTTGGCACTCAACGCATCGATTGAGGCGGCGCGTGCCGGTGAAGCGGGCAAGGGCTTTGCGGTTGTAGCGGAGGAGATTTCCGAGCTGGCTGCGAATTCGCGGGATACGGCAGGCAATATCCAGCTGATTTCCGAGGATGTGACCAAGGCAGTAAAGACTCTGTCCGACAATGCAATGGAGGTTATGGACTTTATCAATACCACCGTGCTTGCGGATTACGACGCGTTTGTCGAGACCGGCGAAAAATACGAGAATACGGCAGATATCATCGAAGAGATGCTTGACAATTTCAAAGCAAAGGCAGACAACCTCAACGAGATCATGGACGAGATGGCGGACGGCGTGTCGTCGATCACATCCTCCGTGCAGGAGTCCACATCGGCGATCGGCATGTCGGCGGAGAATTCGACCGAGATTGTCAGCGAGATCAACGGCATCAGCGAGGCGATGGACGAGAACAACCGTGTCGCGGATCAGCTGTCTGCAAGCGCCGCGCGGTTTGAGCATATGTAATAAGGCTTTGTCAATGGCATATGTCCCGTGCTTTACGATCGGACATATTCCATTAAGCGGGGCAGCCCGCATGAAAGGGTATCAATGGGAAATTTTATCGCGGTATTCGACTCCGGGCTGGGCGGGATCAGCGTCCTGAGGGAGATGGTCCGTATCATGCCGCAGGAGGATTTCCATTACTTTGGAGATTCGGCAAACGCCCCTTACGGGACAAAGACGACAGAGGAAGTACGGAGCCTGACATTGGCGTTTGTCAGACAATTTCTGGATGAGGGGGCAAAGGCGGTTGCGATCGCCTGCAATACGGCAACTTCCGCTGCGGTGCGCAATTTACGGGAGCTTTATCCGGATGTGCCGCTGGTAGGCATCGAACCGGCGCTGAAGCCTGCGGCAGAGCAGCATCCGGGCGGACGCATTCTTGTGATGGCGACGCCGATGACGATCAGGGAGGAAAAATTTCATCTGCTGCTGTCCCGTTATCAGGAGCGCGCCGAGGTCATACCGCTGGCGTGTCCGGGACTGATGGAATATGTCGAAGAGGGGAAAGCGGATTCCGATGAGGTGCGGGATTTCTTAAGAGAGCTTCTGGCACCGTATCTGGATCAGAAATTATCAGCCGTGGTACTTGGCTGTACGCATTATCCATTTGTAATCCACCGCATCCGTGAAGTACTCGGGGAGGATGTGGAGATTTACGATGGCGGTGAAGGCACAGCGCGTGAGCTGCGCCGGCGCCTGGCGGAAGCCGGGCTGCTAAAACCGAAGCAGGACGGCGTGCAGGGAATTGTAGAATTCCGCAATTCCGATCCCTCGCCGGAGAAGATTATTTTGTCAAAAAGGTTATTGCGATGAATTATACATTTTTGCTCTGGGTAGCTATCATTTTGGCATCGACCAAGGCGGTCGGCTTGCTGGCGCGCCGTATCGGACTTCCGGAGGTGGTCGGCTACCTGATCGCCGGCATACTGATCGGTCCGTCGGGACTGCATCTGATCGGGATGAGCGGTGACAATGGCGTCTTTTTGGAGTTCACCTCAGAATTCGGCGTCATCTTTCTGATGTTTGAAGCCGGACTGACGACGGACATCGAAGAGATGAAAAAGAACCTTCTGGCGTCGTTTGTCGTGGCTGTGTTGGGCGTAGTTGTTCCGCTGGTGTGCGGGATGCTGACTTTTTCGTGGTATTTCCATCGCGATCTTTCAGACTATCTGACGATGGTGGACTGTCTGTTTGTCGGCGTGGTGCTGACGGCGACCTCGGTGAGTATCACGGTGCAGACATTAAAAGAGCTGGGGCACTTAAGCGGTCCGGTCGGGACGACGATCTTGGGAGCCGCGGTGATCGACGATATTTTAGGAATCGTTGTGCTGACCGTCGTATCGAGCATGAAGGACTCATCGGAAGGCATGTCCGGCGTGCTGATAAAAATCGTATTGTACATGGTGATGATCGGCGCCTTTTTGATCGTGGCTAAAAATGCGGAACCGCTTCTGGAGGCCTATTCCGGACTGCGGCGGTCCGCGATTTTCGCGTTTGCGTTCGCGTTTCTGCTGTCATTCCTTTCGGAAGAGCTATTCGGGATCACGGATATCACCGGAGCATATTTTGCGGGACTGATGCTGGCGCAGACGGGCATTTCGCCATACATTGACATCAAGGTGTCGAATGTCATCAATATGTTTTTCGGGGCGATTTTCTTTGCCTGCATCGGTATCAAGGTGACGCTTGGCGGGATGGATCTGTCGCATTGGATTTTTGCGATCCTTCTGGTCGTAGTGGCGATCTTGACCAAGGTCGTCGGCTGCGGGTTCGGCGCGTTTATCAACCGTTTTAATCTCCGGCAGTCTTTACAGATCGGGGTCGGCATGGTCTCCCGGGGCGAGGTGGCATTGATTGTGGCGGAAAAGGGACGGCAGCTTGGGCTGGTGTCGCCGGATCTGTTTGCGCCGATCATCCTTGTTGTGATCGCGACGACGCTGATCACGCCGATCGCACTGAAGCTGGTTTTTGCGGGTGAGCAGGGGGCTGCAGCCTCATGACGGGCGATAATTGTCCTATGACGGACCGCAGGCGGACGGGAGCGGAAGAAGGATCGGCACTGATGGGGATGGACGGTACGGATCGCAAAACAGCCGTTGTGACCGGGGCTTCGCGCGGGATCGGCGCGGGGATCGCGCGGGCGCTGGCGGAGGCGGGGTACAATTTGTCGCTCTGCTGTGAAAAGAATACAGAAAAATTAGAGCAATTGGCCTGTGAGTTGGAGCAGGAATACGGCACTGCTGTTTTGACGATGGCAGCAGATGTGTCGGATTTCGCGTCGGTAAAGGAATTTCACCGGAGGACGGCGGAACGGTTCGGGACAGCCGATGTCGTGGTCAACAACGCGGGGATTTCCCATATCGGCCTGCTCTGTGACATGAGTGAGGAGGAATGGAACCGGATTTTGTCCGTCAACCTGTCCTCCTGTTTTTATACGGCAAAGTTGTTTGTGCCGGATATGGTGCGGCGGAGATCCGGGCATCTGATCCAGATCTCTTCCATGTGGGGAAGCCGGGGAGCCTCCTGCGAGGTGGCGTATTCGGCGGCAAAGGGCGGCATGGAAGCATTTACAAGGGCTCTTGCAAAGGAGCTGGCACCGTCAAATGTGGCAGTCAACGCGATTGCCTGCGGGGTGATCGAAACGGATATGAACGCGCAGTTTTCTGATGAAGAGAGGAAAGCTTTGGTTGAAGAAATACCCGCCGACCGGTTCGGAACCCCCGGAGAAGTGGGAAGCTGTGTCGTGTCGCTGCTTTCGATGCCTTATGTGACCGGGCAGATCATCGGCGTGGACGGAGGGATTTGAGTGGGCAGAAAAAGATTTGCTGTGGCAATCTGCGTGATGACGCTGCTTCTTGCTGCAGTCGGCGGTTACGGATATGTGTTGGAACAGGAAGAACCAGAAGCCGGGGAAGAGGAAGAGCTCGAAGCAGAAAAGCTGGGGACGGCATCCACATCCGTGATAGATGGCGGTGAAGAAACCGACGAGGAGGCCGAAGAATCAGAAGAGGAGTTGGATGAGGACGCGCCGGAGCCTCCGCCCGAATTCGGATTTGATCTGTACCACGGTGAATTTGTCGAGCGGATCCTGCCGTGGCAGGACGACGAGGGGATCTATTATGTATTCCTTCCTTCGTATGGAAAGCTGTCTGACCTGGTTCTTTCCGCGGATTTTCCGGCAAAAATACTTTTCGACGGACACAGGCAGATGCCGGGCGACCGGTTTGGCGGTATTTATTTCGGGAAACGGTACAACATCGGCGTCGCCGGTGAGCAGTATCAGGTGACGCAGATTGAATTCCGGCGGTCGTCTAATGTTCCGACGATGCACATTACAGCGGAATCGGAGGATTATTTCGACAGCAATAACAAGGATCAGAAAGAGCCGATGACGGTGTCGCTGTTTGATAAAAATGGCGAGAGGGAGACCTCGGAGCTTGCCGGAACGATCAAGGGCCATGGAAATTCTACCTGGGAGGCGGAAAAGAAACCCTATCAGATCAAACTCGATGAAAAAGAAAGCCTGCTTGGCATGGGCAGCGCGAAGAAATGGCTGTTGATCGCGAACGCGTACGACGCGACCAATCTGAAAAATAAGATCGTCCTCGACCTTGCCAGGAAAGTGTTTTCCGACTGGTCGCCGGCGGGTGAGTTTGTCGATGTCTATCTTAACGGCAGGTACAACGGGCTGTATCTTTTGACGGAAAAGATCGAAGTCAAAGAAAACCGGCTGTCCAAGGACTGCGAGTGCCTGCTGGAGCAGGAGACGGTAAAAAGAGCGCAGGATCAGGGATTTGTCACGGATAAAGGCCTGTCGGTGGAGATCAATTATCCGGAAAATTGCAGCGCGCGGGAATATGCTAAGATCACGGAAAGCGTGCAGCGGATGGAAGACGCGCTGTTTGCGGAAGATGATTCGTGGCAGGATCATATCGACGCGAAGTCATGGGCGGGACGGTATCTGATCGATGAATTTTCCGGCAATTTTGACGCGGACAAGCTCAGCAGTTATTTCTATGCCAAGGCAGAAGGGGACGGTTATTACTATTTTTACGGCGGACCCGTCTGGGATTACGACAAGGCATTCATGCAGGAGGACGATGACGGCACGCCGTATCTGTTTGCGGTGGCGGCGGAATACCGGCGGAGGACGATGTGGACGCCGTATTACAGACTGCTGCTGCAAAAAGACGGATTTTCAAAAAGCGTAAAAAAACTGTACAAAAAAAAGCTTCAAAAAGAGATCGAAGCTCTGCGAGAGGACGGGCTGGATGAGCTGCGTGGGCAGATACAGGTGGCGTCAGAGAACAATTTCATCCGCTGGCAGCCCTTCGTACCGCCGGTCGGTTATGCTCACGAGACCCTGGATGGGGCGCTGCAGGCGCTGTATGAGTATATTGACGCAAAAAAGGAGCTGATGGATGACAAATGGATCGCCGGAACGCCGTATTACATTGTCGGCATCGAGCCGGGAGTCGGCGCGAAGATGCGGGAGTACGAGGTGCGGGCAGGCGAGGAATTTGCATCTTTTCCGGATGTGAGGTATTATCATATCAAAAATCCGGTCTGGTATGACCGGACGGCAAAAGAAGAGCAGTATACGGAGCCGTTCGTGCCGACAGGCGACATCTATCTGCTGTTGAAACGGAATCAGGTTCGTGGAGGAAGGTAATGACATTTCAGGACATTTTTAAAAAATCGTTTTTAGAGGGCTGGGCGAACACCGCGATCACGACCGAAGAGGTGATCGTGTCGTTGGTGTTTGCGTCGGTGCTCGCCTGCTATATATTTTTTGTTTACCGGATGTTTACGAAGCAGACTTTTTATTCGCGGAGCTTTAATGTCTCTCTGGCGGGTGTGGCCGTGATCACGGCGGCGATCATCATTACGATCCATTCAAGCATCATGGTATCATTGGGTATGGTCGGCGCGCTGTCGATCGTGCGGTTTCGGACGGCGATCAAGGATCCGGTGGATCTGATGTTTTTGTTCTGGTCGATCAGTACGGGAATCATCTGCGGCGCGGGGCATGCGCAGTATGCGGTGATCCTGTCGGTGCTTCTGACGCTCGGGTTATTCGGTCTGGACAGGATACCGGACGCGAAGGCGCCGATGCTTTTGGTGATCAACGCGTCGGATATCGACATTGAAGAAAAGATTTCCGAAATCGTCAGGCGCTATGCGGGAGCTTTTACGGTCAAGGCGCGGAATCTGAGCAGGACGGGCGTGAATCTGACGATCGAATTGCGCACGGCAAATGGTGCCGCGATGCTAAAGGAGCTGATAGAGACCGAGGGCGTGGAGACGGCGTCGCTGCTGGAGCATGACGGGGAAGCCGTATTCTAAAATGCCAAAGGCATCAGAAAACGGATCAGACATCCGGGGAGCGTGGAAATGTCCTATTTTCGCAATGAATTTAAATATTTAGTGAGCGAACAGCAGATCGCCATGCTCTCATGCCGGCTGGACGGAGTGCTTTCGGCAGATGTCCACGCGGGCGGAAAGGACGCGGGGGACAGAAAGCAGTATCTGATCCGCAGTCTCTATTTTGACGATCCGCAAAACAGCTGCTTTTACGACAATGAGAGCGGATATGACCGCCGTGAAAAGTGGCGGATCCGTACTTATAACGCATCTGCAAAGACGATTTATCTCGAAAAGAAATCCAAGCTCCACGGCAAGACGCACAAAGACCGCTGTCTTTTGACAAGAGAGCAGGCGGAGCGGCTGATATTGGGCGAGGAACTGCCGCAGGAGCCGGAGGATGGGCTGCTGAAGGAATTTTCCCTGCTTCAGAGGACAAAGGGATTTATGCCGAAGGTGATCACCGTGTACGAGAGGGTGCCCTATGTCTACGCGCTTGGAAATGTGCGGATCACCTTTGACCGCAACATCTCATCGTCGGTAGACTATGGGAGTTTTTTCGCGGAGCGGCTTCCGGTGCGCCCGGTGATGCAGGCGGGAGCGCATCTGATGGAAGTGAAATACGATGAGTACCTGCCGTCCTTTATTTTCCAATGCCTGCAGATGCAGAATCTGCAGAGGACGGCTTTCTCGAAATACTGTCTGTGCCGGAAATATTCGCTTGTTTTGGCTTCTCCAATATGGTAGACTGTAATTATCTTTTAATGAAGGGGGCGAAGGCCTATGAAAATCACAATTACGGGGAGAAATATTGAGCTGACCGACGGCTTGAAGGCTGCTGTGGAGGAGAAGCTTGGCAAGCTGGACAAGTATCTGACCGACGAGGCGGTTGCCAACGTGACCTTGAGCGTCAACAAGGACAGGCAGAAGATCGAGGTCACGATTCCGGTGAAGGGACACATCATCCGCTCCGAACAGGTATCAAACGATATGTATGTTTCGATCGATCTGGTCGAGGAAGTGATTGAGCGGCAGCTCAAGCGCTACCGGCACAAGCTGATCGAGCGGCATCAGGCAGGAGATGGCGGCAGCTACTTCCATCAGGATTTCATTGACAAGGAATCCGACGATGAGGAAGTGGTCGAGATCATCCGTTCCAAGCGTTTCGGGATGAAGCCGATGTATCCTGAGGATGCCTGCATACAGATGGAGCTTTTGGGGCACAATTTCTTTGTGTTCCGTAATGCGGAGACTGAAGAGGTCAATGTCGTTTACAAGCGGCGCGGTAATACTTACGGGTTGATCGAGCCGGAGTTCTGATATGCTGCGTGACTATGGGACATTTATCCGCAGGGAGAGGGAATTTCTGGGGATGCGCCAGAGGGAGCTCGCTGACGGAATATGCACCGTAGATACAATCAGCCGGATTGAAAATGGAAGCCAGACACCTACGCCTGTTCTGTTCAAATTGTTATTGGAACGGCTTGGCGTGTCTGGTTTTTCTTATGAGGATTTTTTTGAAGCCTCGTCGCTTCATCTGTTAAACCTGCAGAAAAGAATCATGGCTTGTCTGGATAAAAAAGATCTGGACAGCCTGCCTCTGCTGCTGGGGGAATATCATGATTTGGCGAAGCGGAACTGCTGGGAGGAGCAGTTCTTTCAATTCGCAAAAGGGTGGTATCTGTTTCTGCTGGACGGCAATGGGCAGCGTTTTCTGGAAGTATGTGAAGAAGCGATGCGGGTAATGCGTCCGGGCTACCGGCTGTGCGATGATCTGTCAAACGCGAATCTGATGCAGAATGAGTACCGGATATTAAATGCGGCCGCCATCGTATTACAGCAGGAATTCGGACGAAGAGAGGCAACGGTTCTGTTCAATGAAATGATCATCAATCAGAAGTCAGCGAGGAATTTCACGCCGGTTGCGTGGAGAGATATTGCTGTGCTTTGCAATAACGCGGCAATCTGTGAAAGGGAAAGCTTCCCGGAGTGCGCTTTTCATCATATCTGCCGCGCGGAACAGGCAGTGCTGAAATCCGGTAATTCCCTGCTGGCTCTGCGTATCGCGCGAACAAAATTGATGATGTTTTCGGACGATATGGCGGTCTTTGAAACGCCCCGTGTGGAGCATTTCTTTGATCTGGTCAACCATACATTTCATGTTTATGGCGATTTTTGGGAATTTCTGAACGATTCGTGTTTCCTGCAGATGATCTGATGGAATGCAGGACTTATTTTCATAGGGTTTTCACCAGGGATCGGAATTTTTACGGCCGTATCCGCATGTTAGTGTAAAATTATCGTTGCCTGAAAGAAGAAGCACAGAACATATATTCTGACAGATATAAAAGGAAGAGAAGGATTGGATCCCACTCTTCCCTATCGGAAAGTTTTCCCTTATTATGTTGGTTTGAGTTAATTAA
>JAFUYB010000105.1 GCA_017470735.1 Lachnospiraceae bacterium
ACCCTGCGGATCCGCATGCTTTGCCATGATGTAGCTGATATCCTCGAACAGCTCCAGGGAAAAAGAATCCAATGCAGAGTTTTCAGGATCATTTTCATCAATGCTCTTCTGCAGGTCATGAAGATCCTTATAAATATCCCTGTGGAACTTGTTTCTGTATATTCTTGGAATGGCAGCGGAAGCCCTGAAGGTCACACCCTTGCCATCAATATTCACTGTCTTTGTAAGTGCCATTTAACTTTCCTCCAATCTAAGGTAAAGGGCAGAGCCGAAGCCCTGCCCTTAAAAGAATCAACCCTGTCCGTTCTTTGTCACCGTTACGGTATAAGCCGTACTGGTGCATCCGGTCTTGCTTGCGATCACCGTCACGGTATTGGTTCCGCTCTCCCAGGTCGCGTCATTGCCGCTGATATGAGCCGTACCATTTACCAGAATCGTAACCGCCGTTCCACTCGCAGCCGTAGCAGATACAGCATCCTCATCATTCACGGTTTCAGCCGTATAGGAAGTGGTACCGGCATCAAAAGCAGGCGTCAACTGAAGGCTTCCGATTGTAATTCCAGAAAGAACCGCCGATACCTGAGCGGTTTCAGACTGATAAACATTGGAATACCAGCCGTTATAAACCGCATCCGAAGTGTTAGAACCAGTCTTAACCTTTACAACACCACTCGGAAGAGGCGTTGCCTTGATATCCAGTTTCTCCGTCTGGACTTCCTTACTGTCTTCGTTGGTCTTGCCCTCGATGGTCGGTCTTGCAGCAGTACAGTAATACATGCAGTGTCTGATCTTTTTCTTATCCCCGGAGAACTCGAAAAGAAGAGCAAAATGCTCCGGCTCCACCGTAGAATTCTCTACCAGAACACCGTTTGCATCCTCGGTTTCTTTTAAGATGTCCTTCCTGAAGCTTTCCGGAATAAGCGCAATCTCCAGATCACCTGAATATCCGTTATTCGCTACAGTGGTGTAATACACCATATCATCCGCGTAAAACGGCTCGGTGTCTCCCTCCGGATCCAGCGACAGGTTCACTGCACCGGGAATCGCAATAGGCGTACCAAATGTCACGGCATTGGTATCCGGATCAAGGGTAGCCTTCGCATAATGGCAGTTCTTAAGGCCGAACTTCACCTTGTTATTCGTACTCGACATAATTAACCTCTCTTTCCGCTATACCGTCATCTGGTACAGCACTTCGTATAGTTTTTCAGTTTCGATCCATACCTCCGATTTGTTCCAGAAAATCTCATGGTCATTCAGCACAGTCTCGACCCGATCTTCCAGTTCCGGATCCTTCTCATCGGTATAAAGTTCAATGCTCAAGTTGGAAAACTCCATATACACCGCATTGTCAGCGGCAAAGTTCTCCGAACCCGGAAATAAAAAGCAGATGAACGGCGGATCAGGACTTTCTCCTTCCGCGAAATGGTCATACGCAAAAGGGATATCCAGTTCCGACAGCATCTGCATCACTTCTTCATGCGTCATCCTTTTTCCTCCCGATCTCTATGATGCACTCGGCAGCATGACGGCAGACCGGACAGTTATAGGGATACCCCCGGCAGTTTTCGCCTCTCTGCCTGCCATAACAGATAAAAATACCTATCCCGGCAAACCCGACAGCAATAACGAATCCTAAAAGCAATATCTCCGTCATCACTAACCGCCCTTCCGTAAATCTCTCTCGATATCCCTTGTCAGCTGCTCGATTCCTGCCTGCTCCGCCGGAGCGATGTGCGGAAAAGCCCTTGTCCTTCCGCCGCCCCTCTTCGCATGGCCAAACTCCAAAAGATGCGTCAGCTGATACCTCTTGGAATGCACCACGACCTGGATGGAATCGGAAGTCTCCCTGGTCTTTTTCACAGCCCAGCTCTTGGAATACTTCCCGGTCTTCTTCGGAGCCGTACCCTCGATCTGCTTTTTCACGGTATCCCCGGCTTTCTTTACATCCTTCTTCAGGTCATCCGCCGCAAGCTTCGCGTACTCCTCCATGCCCTTCATCACGGTATCCGCCAGCTGGTCAATCTTTATCGTCTGACTCATCGCCGCTCCTTCCTGCAGGTGAACTTCAGCGACTTCTTCCTGAAATTCATGTGGTCAATGTTCTCGATGTTATAAACCTCATCCATAAACATCACCCTGAACCCCGTGGAAGTGACCGCCGCAGCCTTGCTGCAATACCGGACCGTAACCGTCATGGAAAAATCCTCAACCGTTGTACCGGCAACCTGTTCTTCCTTGGAACTTGCCAGCCCTTCGCCGCCGATCGTGGCAAAGCAGGTATAGTAATCCGTCCAG
>JAFUYB010000056.1 GCA_017470735.1 Lachnospiraceae bacterium
CCGGCGTGGACAAGCTTCTTTTTGCCGATTTTATCAGGGCTGCGGCTTGCCGCGCAGGTCAGATGCTGAATGTTCACGACATAGCGCAGGATGTCGGCGTTTCAGATGATACGGCAAAGAGGTGGCTTTTGGTTTTGGAAAAGTCTGAACTGATTTTTTATCTTAGGCCATATGCCAATAATCTGCTCAAACGGACGGTAAAGACTCCGAAGATGTATTTTTTTGATACAGGTCTGGTGGCCTATCTGACGAGATATTCCAGTCCTGAAATTCTTCAGAATGGAGCGATCAACGGAGCGATCCTTGAAAATTATACAGTAAGCGAGATCCGGAAGACATGGCTGAACAACGCAAAGGAATGTCTCATGCATTATTACCGTGACAAGGACACGAATGAAATTGATCTCGTGATTGAAAGTGACGGGGAACTGAATCCGCTTGAGATAAAAAAAAGCACGAATCCGGGAGCCGGGCTTGCGTCGGCATTTAAAATTCTTGATAAGGGAAGTGTGCCAAGAGGAAACGGGGCAATCCTTTGTCTGCGTGAAACCATGACGGCTGTGGACAGAAATACTTTTATCGTACCGATATGGATGATCTGATGCAGTAAGATAAACGATCAGAGGGAACAAAAAGTATCATGCTGATGCCGCGGAGTCTGATGGTTGCGGTTGGTGTTGACATTTTTTATATCAGTACTTAGAATAGGAAAGTAAAGGAGAATAAAAAGAATAAAGAAGAATAAAAGAGAATAAAAGAGGTAGTCATTTTGATAGAGACCATAATAGGACAAAAAAAATCCTATTTCCAGCCAACCTTTGGGAACCGTCCGGATCGCATCATTGGCAGGGATGGGGAGCTTAACACATTTATTCATGGTTTGAGCGAGCCGGTTGGAGCGAGGGAACGCTGTACGCTCATTCTCGGGCAAAGAGGAATGGGCAAAACGGCCATGCTGCTTGAGATAGCGGATCGTGCTTTGGCAGAAGGGTTTGTGGTGGCGAGAGTTACCGCGCACGAGCATATGCCGTCCAATATCATAGAACAGATACAGCTGAACGGGGAACGATATTTCCGTGAGGAAAAAAGACATATCAGCGGGATAAATGCCGGAGCAATGGGATTTTCATTTGGATTGAGTTTTTCGGAACCGGCACAACAGCAGTATGGATTCAGGGCAAAGCTGTCGCTGCTTTGTGACAGGCTTGCTGAAAAGAATAAAGGCGTTCTCATTCTGATTGATGAGGTATATACCTCTTCGGCTATGCGCGAAGTAGCTGCGTCCTATCAGGAGCTTGTCGGTGATCAAAAAAATATTGCTATGTGTATGGCCGGGCTTCCCCATGCTGTTTCAAGAGTTTTAAATGATAAGGTATTAACCTTTTTAAACAGGGCAAACAAGGTCAGACTGGGTGTCCTATCGGTTGAGTCGATCCGTGCCTATTATGAGCAGACATTTCATGCAATGGGAATTTTAGTGGGAAAAGAGCTGCTGGACCAATCTGCCAAAATGACAGAGGGACTGCCTTATTTGATGCAGCTTCTGGGATATTATCTGACTATATATTCAAGAGACAGCCTGAAAATAACAGAGGAAGTATTAAACAAGGCCCATATATCCGCATTAAAGGATATGGACGACAATGTTTTCGTGCCGATTCTGGCGCCGCTTTCGGATAATGACCGTATTTTTCTATATGCCATGGCCAAGTGCAGCGAACCGGTTACAACGGCAGAGCTAAAAGAAAAACTGGGACCTCATGGACCGGCAATCCAGCCATACAGGAAGAGGCTTATGGAGTCGGGAATCATAGAAGCTCCACGCAGGGGGGAGCTGGTTTTTGCGGTTCCCTTTTTTGACAAATACCTGCGTGATAAGTCAGATAATAATTTGCGGTAGTGGAGGAGAATGAAATGAAAACGGATCAGATCACCATCGGCAGCGATGGGACGGGAATGGAAAAAGCACTTGCGGAAGCGGAGCGGTTTGCGGAGTACGAAAAGCTGGACCGAAAGGCGGCTATGCATATCCGGATGCTCACGGAAGAGACGCTGGGCATGGTTCGCGCGATAGCTCATGATTGCAAGGCGAGATTTTGGCTGGAGGGAGACGGCAGGGAGTGCCGCGTCTGTCTGACGGCAAAGACGAGGATGGATACAGTCAAGCGTGAAGATTTTATGGCGGTGTCCACGAGCGGCAGAAATGAAGCGGCGAAAGGAATCATGGGCAAAATTCGGGATCTGTTTGAAATGGGAATGGAGAGCTATGAGTATGTCGAACGGATGCAGATGGAACAGGGGCTGGGAACACTGGCCTACGGTATGGCCGGAATGGATCCCACAGACGCGATGTCGCAATCCGTGGCCACATGGTCGATGCAGCAGTACCGGAACAATGTGAATAAGGAGACAAGCTCAGGCAGGCTTCCCAAGGAGGCGTGGGATGAGCTGGAAAAATCCATCGTCGCAAACATTGCGGATGATGTACGCGTCGGAATCTGGAAGGACCGCGTGGAGATGACAGTTTTAGCGAAAAGAAAAAATGGTTGCCGTGCGTCGTTTTGATATACTTGAAAATACAGCCGGATAGTGTAAAATATTTTAAGAATTAACCGAGTGGCTTATGGTGTGACGGAGCACAGCGAGGGGACGGATTATGAGCATATATCTGAATCCGGGATATGAAAATTTCAAAATAACGCTTTCAGCAGATATTTATGTGGACAAGACGATGATGATCGATAAGATCAATCGATTTATCGATAAAGGAAACAAGTATATCTGTATGTCACGGCCGAGACGGTTTGGAAAGACCATTGCCGGAAATATGCTGTCAGCGTATTATTCCAAGGGCTGTGATTCCCACGAACTTTTTGATCCCCTCAAAATCGCTTCTGTGCCGGATTATGAGGAAAAGCTGAACCAATACAATGTGATCAAGATCGACCTGAACAGCGAGTACCAGAATACTGAGGACAGAGAAAATCTGATCAAAATTCTTTCCGAGGATATCAAAGCGGAAATGAGGGAAGTATTTCCAACGATTGAGTTTGCTGATGACGACACATTGGCGCGTTGCATCCTCAAAGTGTACACGGCAACGAGAGAGACTTTCATCATCATCATAGACGAATACGATGTATTGGTCCGTGAGCAGGTCAGTGATGCCTTATTTACGAGGTATCTGAGTTTCCTGAACGGACTGTTCAAAAGCGATACGCTGCGCCCCGCGATATCCCTTGCCTATCTGACGGGCATCCTGCCCGTGGTGCGCGATAAGGTGCAGTCGAAGCTCAACAATTTCAGAGAGTACACGATTCTCAATGCCGTTCAGTTGGCGGAGTATGTCGGATTCACATCAGATGAAGTCAAGACGCTTTGCGAAGAGAATGGTGTTGATTTTGATGAATGCAAAAGCTGGTATGACGGCTACCGTCAGAACGGATATGAGATATACAATCCTGAATCCGTGGTCATGTGTATTGATGAGCACCGGTTTGATAGTTACTGGAGCAGAACTTCCACCTATGAGGCGATAGCGGAGCGTATCCGTATGAATTTCGACGGCACGCGGGATGCCGTGATCCGGATGCTTGCCGGAGAGGAAGTCGATGTAGGCGTGGGCAGATTTATGAACACTATGACCTCATTCACTTCAAAAAATGATGTTTTTACCTACCTGATTCATCTGGGATATCTTGCCTACAATCTGGATGAAAAGACCTGCCGGATTCCCAACCTTGAGGTGCGGGGAGAGTGGCTGTACGCTATTGAAACGGAGCCGGAATATGCACAGACGAACAGAATCATCGAGGCGTCAAAGGAGCTTTTGAAAGAGACGATCGCGGGCAATGAAGATGCTGTTGCCAAGGCGCTGGATATCAGTCACATTCATGTGACAGGCAATCGAAGCTACAATAATGAGGATGCCCTGCAGAGCGCTATTTATCTTTCCTACATTTACGCTCTCAACACCTATGTCTGCACAAAGGAGATGACGGCGGGGAAGGGCTTTGCCGATGTGGTGTATGTGCCGGTTCATCCCGCGCCGGAGCGGCCGGCGATGATCATTGAGCTAAAGCGCAACAGATCAGCAGAGAGCGCAATCAACCAGATTCGAGGGAAGAAATATTTTGAGGCGTTAAGGCATTATCAAGGCAATCTGCTTTTTGTAGGCATCCATTATGACGAGGAGGACAAAATCCACACTTGCAGGATTGAACGATTTGAGAAGAGAGGAGATTGAATGAAAATAAGCGTAGACAGCGGCATGCTGACAATCTGGCTCGAAGGGCGGATTGATTCCAATAATGCCGGGGCAACGGAGGAAAAACTGCTGAAAGCCATCGGGGAACATCCGGACTGTTCTCTGTGCTTTGATTTGGGAAAGCTGACTTATATTTCCAGCGCCGGACTTCGTTCCCTGCTGAAATGCAGGAAGCGGGCAGGGAAGATGCTGCCGCTCTACAATGTCAATGACGATGTGTTTGATATTCTGACGGTTACGGGATTTTCCGATTTGTTTGATATATACCGCAAGCTGCGCGATTTCTCAATGAAACAGCGGGAGTTTCTGACGGACAGCGTCAACGGCAAGATTTATGCCTTAGACGACGACAATATGCTTAAAGTATTCCGGAGCGGCGTTCCGTCTGAGGAAGTATATCAGGAGCGGGAGTACGCCCATGCCGCGATGGTGAGCGGGATTCCCACGGCTATTCCGTTTGATGTCGTGACGGTCGGAGATGGATTCGGCATTGTCTACGAAGCGATTGATATGGTATCCGTTGCCAGCCTTGTGACAGCGGAGCCGGACACGCTCGAAGAGCGCGCGGATCAGTTCGCTGCTTTCCTGCGGGAGCTGCATCAGACACCAGTTAAGGACAGCGGACTTCCCAATATCAAAGACCGCTATCGGCAATGGCTGGATGTCGCAAGTCCCCGTTTGGAAAGGGAAACGCAAAAGAGGATTATGGCGTTGGTGGAAAGCATTCCCGAAAAGGACACCTATGTCCATGGCGAAATCAATTTGAGCAATGTGATGCTGCATCGGGGCGAACTGTTTGTGATGGACGCGGCGGGTTCGGCATACGGGCATCCGATTTTCGATTTGCAGGGCATTTACGCCGCCCTCATCAAGATTGAGCAGGAACGCCCTTTGTATTGCAGCACCTATTTTGGCGTATCGGGGAGCAACTGCAAGCGGTTCTGGGAGTTTTTTCTGAAAGCGTATATGGTCAACAAGACACCGGCGGAGCTGGAGAGATTGCAGATGCTGCTCGAGCAGACCTATACTTTGAAGCAGGAATTGGTATCCGTGCTGCAGGGATTGGGATAGGGTTGTTGAAAAGCTGATTGAGAAGCGGATTATGAAAGCAATTTGCGTAGATGATGAAAAGCTGATATTGGAGGAAACGGTAGCAGTCTGCAGGGAACTGCCGCAGATCGAACAGGTCGAAGGGTTTACCCGCGCGAAGGACGCGCTTTTGTGGCTGGAACACTACCAGGCTGACCTTGCCCTGCTGGATATTGATATGCCAGGCATGACCGGCATTCAGCTGGCGGCGAGGATCAAGCAGAAATATCCTGACACGGCGATTATCTTTTTGACCAGTTATTCCGAGTACGCGGTAGATGCTTTCGCTGTCCGCGCGTCAGGCTACCTTTTAAAGCCGCTGGATAAGAAGCGGCTGGAAGAAGATGTGGATTTCGCGCTGTCCCGTCTGTTGTCTGCCGGAGAGGGCAGGTTAAAGCGGGATCCGGCCCATATAGAAGTCAAGACCTTTGGCGGTTTTGATGTCTATGTGGATGGAAAGCCGGTGCACTTTAAAATGGCAAAATGCAAGGAGCTTTTGGCATATCTCGTGGACAAGCAGGGAAGCGGCGTGTCACGGAAAGAGATCTTTTTGGCTCTGTGGGAAGACAGGGAGTACGACCGCAAGATGCAAAAACAGCTGGATGTGTATATCCGGAGGCTTCGGCAGACGCTTCGGGAATATGATATTGATAATATTTTTGATATGGAAAAAGGAATTTTACGGATTTGTCCCGAACAATTTTCCTGCGACGCGTATCTGTTTTTCGCAGGCGACAGTGACGCAGTGAATGCCTACCGGGGTGAGTATATGATCAGTTATTCTTGGGCGAGCATCACCGAAAGCACGATGTACTGGAAGCTTACAGAAAAAGCATAGCAAGATCCAAAGAAAAACCGCAGCGGTTTAAAGGAAGCCGCTGCGGTTTATGTGTGTGACCTTGTTCTGTCACCGGTTGACCGGGATCAATAGTAATATTCACGGAAATCGTCGTCAGAATCCCAGTCAATGATCTTGCCGGTTACGGCATTGATCGTAAATTCATAGTCGATCGTTCCGTCTACCAGATAGAGTCTGTAGTAATCACTGTTCTTATCATAGGTAATGTTCGATGCGGAAACCGGTACGGAAAACTCGATGTCATAGACGAGATATTCGCCGTCTTCGCCGTAGTCAAGATCCTTATTCTTTACCTTGCTGGAGCTGACATCCGCTTTATCTAAAGCTTTTCTGATCGCCTGTGACGGCTTGATCACAGTAAGATCCCTGCTGCTCTTCTTTTCGATGGCACCGGTGTTGCGGTTGACATAGTAGACATAATGCGTGAAATTCCGGCTGGCGTCATTGCCTTTTTGGATATAGAAGCTGATATGATAAATCTTTCTCCCATTGTAGGTATCCTCATAGGAATCGAGCGCCATGAGCTCTCCTGTCCGTACCCTTGCGTCATTGGCCGCGATGTTGCGCGCCTTGGTTTCAGAGACCTTGGCAGCGGCAGATACTTCCGCGATCGGCGCTGCCTGACCTGCCACGGTGCCGGTCAGTACGGCGGCAGCCATCAGAAATGCTGCCAGTTGCTTTTTTAAGATTCTTTTTTGCATTTTCGTCCTCCATATGTTGTGCTTGCAAATTGGAACAAACACATTATAGCACTATGTGTCCAACAAATGTCCAACAAAAATATGCTGTAAAGTGCGCGAATTGTATTTTTTTTCGTACAATCCGGTAAAAACAGAATATTTGTTGGACAAAACACTGTATAATGTGGAAAATTCTATTTAGAAGATACAAGACGTAGATGAAAAGCAGCAGTTGCGTAATACCCCCAATGATATACTGCGGAAAGAGAGTGAACAAGGGAGAACGAAGATGAAATTATCCGTTATCATTCCGATGTATAATGCCAAAAGCTACATCACGCATTGCGTTGAAGGACTGTTGAAACAGACCATAGACGATATGGAGCTGATCATCGTGGACGACTGCTCGACGGACGGATGCTTTGTGCTGTGTGAGGAGAAGTACGCGGATGACAGCCGGATCGTGCTTTTGCGGCAGGAGCAAAACGGCGGTCCCGCCAAAGCGCGGAATGCCGGCATGAAGGCAGCGAAAGGAGAGTATATTTCATTTGTGGACTGTGACGACGCCATTCTGCCGGAGGCGTTTGAACGGCTGTACGCCGTGGCAAAGGAGACGGACGCTGATGTCGTGCACACGGTGGGCTGTCTGATCCCGGTCGTGGAGCAGATGCCGGACGATCTGTTCTCTGTGGACAAGGCGGATCTGTTTACAAACATTCAGGACAACGAACCGCCTAAGGAGCAGCATATCGTATCAGAAGATATGCAGACCCGGGTGGACGAGTGGCTGGAGCATAGATATCAGGGCAATGTCTGGGGCAAGCTGTTTAAGCGGTCGTTTTTGGAAGAAAATCAGATTACCTTTGCCGATCTGAAACTGTCGGAGGATCAGATTTTCTGCTTTGCATGCCTGCTTTTGGCGAAGACCTATGTGCAGGTGCCGTGGTGCTTCAATATCTACCGGATCGCGGGGGAAAGCCTGTCTCGCGGAAAGAAGAACGCGGCGTATATGGCAAAGCTCTTGCGGGCGCTGTTGGAAGCTTCCGGACATATTAAAGCCTGGATGGATGCTGTGCCGTTCTTTGCCGAGCATCCGGAATATGTGGAGCGGATCCAAAGCTATACGCAGGGCGTGATGGAGGATATGTACATCCGTCCAAGCTATACCCGTACCAGCCGGGAAGAGATGCGCCAAGATGCGGCGCTGCACAGTCTGTGGGGTGAATTTTTCGGTGACAATGCGCCATGGATCGAGAAGATGTTTTACGATCTGCACGACGCGCAGCCCGAAGTGCCCGATCTGCTTGGAGATATGAATACCTACGAGTTTTGGAAGCAGGTCAGAGAGCAGACAGATACAGCGTTTGCTTAAAACGGATGCGCTGTTGTTTTGAAATATGGTACACAAGTCAGAGGTAAGAGCTTTATGAATGAACAGATCAAGGTTTCCGTCATCATCCCGATGTACAACGCAAAGGATTATATTACGCATTGCGTGGATGCGCTTTTGGAACAGACTTTAGAGGACATCGAGATCATTATTATCAACGACTGTTCACCGGATGACAGTCTGGCGCTCTGCGAGGAGCGGTACGGGGACAATGAACGGGTAGTGCTTTTATCCCAGCCGAAAAATATGGGGCCGGGGGCGGCACGGAATGCCGGCATTGAGCGGGCACGGGGCGAATACATCAGCTTTGTGGACAGTGATGATGCCATTTTAAAAGACGCGTACCGCCAGATGTACGATGAAGCGAAACGGACCGATGCGGATGTGCTGCATATCGGAGGCGCACTGATCCCGTTTGATAAAGAGCTGGGAAATGACCTGTCGGTCCTGCCGGATGACAAGCTGATCAAAATCCTGCTCGACGGCGATGCGGCGACAGAAACGCGGATGATTTCCGCCGATATCAAAGAGAGGCTGGACGCCTGGCTCAATCACGCCTACCATTGGAATATCTGGAGCAAGCTTTTCCGCAGAACATTCCTTTTGGAATACGGTATCCGCTTTGTGGATCTGTCTCTGGCGGAAGACCAGAATTTTGCGTTTCACTGTCTGATCTGCGCCGACAACTATGTGCAGATGCCCGGATTCTTTTACATTTACCGCATTGCTGTGGAATCACTGTCGAGAGGGAAAATGAATCTCGCATTTTTGGCAAGACTGCTTCGCACGGCATTTTCGCTTTCCGACTGCATGGAAAAGACGATGGCAGACCAGCCATTTTTTGCAGGGCATCCCGACTACATGGAAAAGGTCAAAGCGTTCTGCATCGGCTTTCTGGAACATGAATATATCGAAGACTGTTACCGTGGCTTAAGCCGAACAGAGATCGAAGCAGACGAAACGATACAAACGATTTTCCGCGACCACTTCGGTGCCAATGCGGCGTACATCGCGAAGCTGTACTGCGATGCTCACGACGCGATCCCCGCACCGGAAGAGGAGTCGGGGGATATGAATACTTATGAGTTTTGGGAGAAGATTGTAGAAGAGAGAGGAATCCATTCCGTTATTCAGGTTTAATCTTAGAAAAGTGAGCCCGAATGTGAATTTTGGCTGCATTTTCTTTAAGGGAAATGGAGACGAGATCCACCGTTTACGGAGACACGGATTTTCACTACAAACACTTAATGAATACGAAGTATGAATTTAGTGTGCGTGTGCCTACTTGGTAATGTGAGCGTCTCCTTAAGCGAACATTCCAAAAATACGCTGTCGGAGTTGACGGTTAGCTCGGCGGAATTGTCTGACCGCAGAAAATACAAGATAAACCAGAATCTAAGCGTAGGATAGAGGTAAACCTATATGAGTGAATTAAGAGAAATATCCATTGAAAACTGCGAAAAAATCGGTCAGGGCTTAGCAGGCGCAGTCTACGCCTTGGACGACAAGACCATCGTCAAGGTCGCCTACGGTGCCGAGCCCGAAGCCATACAAAAGCGGATGAGCCACGAGCTGACTGTCGCGCAGGAGCTGGTACGCTGCGGGATTCCGACACCGCAGGCGTATGAAATGGTAAGCGTGGATGGTAGTGCAGGTCTAATCTACGAGCGGCTGGTCGGCGAGGATCTGTCCGATTATATCAAGGATCATCCGGATGAGATCGATGCGCTGGCAGCCAAGGTCAGTGAGATCCTGCACAAGCTTCACCGGGCTGCGCCGCAGATGGGCGGCTTTCCCAGCATGAAAGAGACGCTGTTGGCATTCCTTCCGAAGATGACGGCTCTTTATTCGGATGACGAGTTGGATATTATCCGGCAGGGCTTTGAGGCTGTCCCTGACCGAGACACCTTTGTACACGGTGATACCAATCCGGGCAATTTCATGCGCCTTTCAGATGGCTCTTTACGGATCATAGACATGGGAAGTGTTTCTATAGGACATCCCTACTTTGAATTTTATAACATGGTTCCGTCGTATCTGCTGTTGGATTGCATCACCTATGGAAAAGAAGAGCTGTACGCTTATTTCGCAAGGCTGATGGGTGAGACAGATGCTGAGGGTGTGCAGAAGAATATCAATCTGATGAAGACCTATTATGACAGGCTGTTTTACAGTTATTTTGCAAAGCTTTCTGATGCAGACAGGGATACTGTCATCGGTAATATATGGGCGATGGCGTTTCAAAAGATTGCTCCGCTGTATGGGAAGCTGCCCCTCGCCGATGAAGCCGAAAAGCAGAAGACTCTGCAAAGCCTAAAGGAAAAGTACTTTACAGAAAGTAAAGACATACCGCCAGTGAGTGAGTGGTGGAAAGAGACGGAATAGAAAAACCGCATAAATCAGATAGAACTTGTAGCAAGCAGAGGAGGACAAAGATGGAGACAACCTTAGAAAACGGCATCCTGACCATTGCGCTTTCGGGCAGGATTGACGGAAACAATGCAGATGAAACAGCAAAAAAACTGTCGGCCGCGCTTGAGGGGCAGGAATTTGAAAGCCTGCACTTGGATGCCGAACAGCTGGAATACATTTCCAGTGCCGGCCTGCGGGTGCTGCTGAAGCTGAAAAAAGACACGAAAAAGCAGGTACACATTTTCAATGTTTCCGATGCAGTGTATGAGATTTTTGATGTGACCGGTTTTACGGATCTTTTGACAGTACACCGCATGCCACATGAGATTTCCATCATCGGCTGCAAGATTGTCGGACGGGGAACCTTCGGTACGGTCTATCGTCTGGACAATGACCGGATCGCCAAAATATTCAATACAGACCGTGCAGTTACACTTGATCGGATCGAGCGGGAAAAGGATCTGGCGAGGGAGGTCTTTTTGCAGGACATTCCGACAGCGATATCTTACGATATTGTCCGGGCCGGCAGCAGTTACGGCATTGTCTTTGAACTGCTGGAGGCATTTTCGCTGCAGGATTATCTAATGGAGCATCCCGATGAGGAGGATGCGATGACCGGCAAGGTGGCAGACATTCTGCAGCATCTGCACCATGCGGAAATTGAGAAATACAAGCTGAATGACATGAAGCAGATGCTTCTTGAAATGTTTGGCATGTTCGGATCGTTCTTTGCTGAGGATGAAATGGCAAGGCTGACAGGGCTGTTTTCTGATGTGCCGGAGCGGACGACGCTCGTTCACGGGGATTTTCATCCGGGCAACATCATGGTGACAAAGAAAGGAGAGCTGGTGCTGATCGATGTGGGCGATATTTCGACCGGTCATCCGTTCTTTGAATTTTTCAATATGTACCCGTCGTTTTTGCTTTGGCAGGAGGCTGAGTTCGGGACGGATATCGTGAAAAAAGATATGATGAAGGCTCTGAACACGACGACAGCCGAGGAGACGGAGCGTGCGTGTGAATGCATAAAAGGCTATTGGAATGGATTGCTCCGTCACTATTTTGCAAAAGCGGATGACGGGCAGCTCGCAAAAATAGAAAGTTATCTGAAAGCAGTCGGGCGGTTTAAAATGTTTACCACGATTGCGCGAATGCCCAATTCACCGGAGAAAATTGAAGAGGTCAGACGCTACAAGGAGCTGCTGCTGGCGGAGTGGGACAAGGTTCCGCCGGTCAGTGAGTGGTGGATTTCGGAGTGAAACAGGGGCAAGATGCAAGGATACAATTTTTAAGCGGATGGATCAATAGGTTAAAGGAGCAGCGAGAATGAGAGATATCGGCGTGACCAATTCCCAGTATTACTATATCTGCAGCGGAGAGAAGTCCGCGACGGCAAGCTACATCTATACGCTGGACCGTACAGTGGACGCGGACATTCTGCGAAAGGCAGTGCGGCAGATGGTGAAGCGTTACCATTATTTCCGGCTGAAGCCGTTGGTGGATGAAAACGGCGGGCTGTTTTTTGAAGAAAATGAAGCAGAGCCGGATGTCTATCCCGATGACGGAACGGTGATGCATCTGGGAACGGATGAGACGAATGGCTACCTATTTCGGGTACTGTATGCGGACAATTATATCCGTGTGATGGCGTTCCACGGTATGGCAGACGGCCGGGGGATCAACGCGTTCGGCCTGTCGATCGTTTACGAATATCTGACGCTCTGCGGGATTGCGATCGATCCGGAAGGGATGATCACGACAACGGAAACGCCGGTCGATGAGACAGAGCTGGACGATTTTGTCAAACGCTGCGGCGAGGCGGCGAAGACTGTTGGAAAGCCGTCGGGCAAATACGAGCCGCACGACATTTTTGTGACGCCGGAAGAACGGACGCATTTTGGCACGACAAAATCCCGCAAGGTCAAGGTGAGCTGGAGGGTACAGGAGCTGTTGGATCTGTGTCACGAGCTTGGCGGAACGCCGGTGACGGTCATGACGGCAGTCATCGGTATGGCGATGCACCGTATTTACGATATGGGCGATGCGGTCATGACGCCCAATGTGCCGGTGGATCTGCGCCCGCTCTTAAAGAGTAATGCACAGTCCAATTTTACGACCAATGTACCGCTGGCGTATCCGCCGGAGTATGTGGAGCTTCCTTTGCAGGAACAGGTCGCAAGGCTGAAGGAAATGCTGAAAATCCAGACCAGGCCGGAAAACCTTTTGACGGGTATGGGACCGTTTGAACGGTTTTTGAGTGAAGTCATGCAGGCGCCTTTGCATGATAAAAAAGCACTCGACGATCTGCATGCTGCGATGGCGGAAGGCTCCAAGGCGAGTACCACCTTTTTGCTGACGAATGTCGGCGTGTTTCGGCTGCCAAAGGATATGCAGCCCTATGTATTGGACTATGACGGCATTGCGCCCAACCTCGAATATTCGCCGGTCTATGCGCTGATGTCGATGGGGGATACGGGCAGGCTTTTGATCTGCCAGAATTATGATTCGCTTGCCCTGCCCGAAGAGATCTGCAAGGTGCTGGGTGAGCATGGCGTAAACGCTAAAGCGGAAGACTGCGGACTGATCTGGTGCGACGCGGTGGAGCCGTATCTGTTTGCGCGGAAAGCGTAAATGGTGAGGAAAAGGGACTGTTTTGCGGCAGAGAAAGCCATAGACAAAGGAGCAAAACGATGATAAAGGAAAACGAAATTCCAGAGGTATCCGTAGACGGACTGCCGGTCATTGCCAAGGGCGTCACCGGCACGGTTTATAAATACCGCGATGATCAGATCTTAAAAATTTACGATGCCAAGATCCCTCTTGCCGAAGTGGAAAAGCAGAGGCAGATTTCCCTTGCCGCGCTGGCGCAGGGGATTCCGACGGCCAAGGTCTATGAGCTTGTGCAGTGCCAGGGGCAGTACGGCGTAGTGTTTGAATACTTAAAAGCCGGCACGCTGGGTGAAGAGATTGGCAGGGATCAGGAAAAACGCCTGCATTATGCGACCAAGATGGGCGAGCTTTTGCGTAAGGTGCATCAGTCGAAACCGGATGCGCGGCTGTTTCCGCCTCTGTATGAGATGGTGGCAGGAAATATTCGTCGGTGTTCGGAGTATCTTTCCAAAGAACAAAAGAACGAGATGCAGGGATTCGTGTCCACCTATCCGCCGCAGAAATGTCTCCTGCACGGCGATTTCCATGAGAACAATATCATGGTCAGGGACGGCGAGCTTTTGCTGATCGATCTGGACAGCATGTGTATCGGAAGCCCGCTGGCAGACTTTGCGCAGACCTATTGCTCCTATAGGATGCCGCTGCCGCCTGAAGTGATGGAGGAGCTTAATCTGACGCCGGAAATCCAGCAGGAATTTCTGTACCGTTTTTTGCGTGGTTATTTTCCGGAGGCCAGTGACGAGCAGATCCAAAGCTATGATGAGCTGTTTACGGATGTGGCAAAATACAACCGCTTCTTTTTCCCGCTTCTGACTGCGGAGCCCGGGAAGGAAGAACAAGCCAGAGCATATGTGCGCAGCGAGTATCCGGTGATCCAAGAACTGATGAAGACTCTGACCAAGCGTTTTTCGGTTTTGCCGGGCGGAGATCTGATCGATACCGGCATTATCAATATGTTTTATTTCTATTCCATCAAAGCAAAGGCAACGGTGGATTCCGCGTCGGTTTCGCTTTCCGTTCCGATCGAACCGGGGCTGCTTGTGCAGGCAACGGAAAAAGCGATGAAACGCAATTTCTTTTTCGGTCTGACACCGGTGCTCGACGAGCAAGGGCGGGTATTTCTGAAAGAGAATCAGACGCCGGTCGCTGTCTATCCGGATGACGGCACTTACTGTGATCTGGGTACCAAAGACAGCAACGGGTATCTGTTTAAAGTATTTTACACGCAGCATACGATACGGCTGGAGGTATTCCATGTGCTGACGGACGGCAGAGGGATGGATGCTTTTCTAAAGGCGATCATCTACCACTATCTGACGCTGTCCGGGCATACGGTCGATACCGAGGGCATGATCCTGACCGACGAAGTGCCGGTGGATCCGACGGAACGCATTTCCCTGACGAATGCCGTGCCGATTGATTTTCAATCAACCAAAACATACCGGGTCGAAAATGTCTTTGTCATTCCGGAAGATTATGCGCATATCAAGACGCCGTTCCAGAAAATCGTGGATATCACCTTTCCGGCGGCACAGCTCATCGCCGTGACCAAACAGTACGGGACGACGCCCATGCCGCTGCTGGGCGTATGGATGAACCGGGTATTGCGCGGTCTGTACGATGTGGGAGAGCAGACCATTGTCGCCTCGGTTCCGGTGGATATGCGCGAGATGAATCACAGCAAGGCACTGGGGAATTACTGCGGCAGCATCGCCATTGAATCGCAGGCGAAGTGGGCAAATGCGGCTATAGAGGAACAGCTTGGCGATCTGCAGGAACAATTGAAAGCAAAGGCCGTGCCGGAGGTATTGTATGAAAAGCTGGCGGAATTAAGGCGGGCGGAAAACATGATCCGTCAGACGCCGCTTGACAGTAAGGAAGCGTTTGAAGCGCTGCTTGCGAAGTCCGAGGAGGGAGAGGCGCGCAATACCTACACTCTGACCAATATCGGAAAGCTTCGCTTTCCGAAAGATATGGAGGCGCTGATGACGGGGTATGACATGTGCGGAATGTATTCCGGAAAGGGCGTGGTGCTGGGCGCTTATACCTATGGCGATACCGGACACCTTTTGATCTCGCAGAATTTTGATTCTACGGCAATCGCCGAAAAGCTTTGCGCGCAGGCGAAAGAGGCGGGCATCGATGCAACATGGCAGGATATGGGGCTGGTGCGGCAGGATCTCGTCCGTCCTTACCGGTTTCAGAGGATCTGAATGATATGAAAACAATAATCCGGTATTTGACAAAACAGGAATGGATGTTTTTGGGAATCTGCGGTGTCTTTGCCCTGTGTTCGATCTGGACGGATATGTCGATTCCCGACCAGATGAGCAAGGTGACGACGCTGCTGCAGACCGAAGGGAGCACGGTTTCCGATGTGACAGGCAACGGAGTACGGATGCTTTTGTTTGCGCTGCTGGGACTTTTGTGTACGGTGGCAACGACTTATTTTTCGGCGCGTGTCGGCGCGGGGCTTGCCATGCGCGTGCGCGGCGCCGTATTTGACAAAACACTGGATTTTTCGCCGGAAGACAGTGTCAATTTTTCGACATCGAGTCTGATCACACGCTGTACAAATGACATCGTGCGTATCCAGACCTTGTTTGCGGCAGGAGCAGTTCTGATTTTTAAGGCTCCGCTGACGGCAGCATGGGCGTTTAGCAGAATTGTCGGGCAGAACCCTTTGTGGACGGCGGCGGTTGGCGTGGTATTTGCCATTGTGCTCGCGTTTATTGTGGGAATTGCGTGGCTGGTCCGTCCGCAGATCCGAAAGGCGCAGGCATTGATGGATGATACCAACCGTGTCAGCCGTGAGCATCTGTCAGGCATACGGGTGATTCACGCTTTCCATGCGTTTGATTACCAGAAAAACCGGTTCGAGACGGTCAATGAAAAGCTGAAAGAGATTTCAAGCCGTATCGACAGACGGATCGCTCTGTTCAATCCGTTTTTGGATACGATGACGAATGTGCTGAATGTGGCGATCTACTGCATCGGCGCGATCGTGATCGGTACTGCGGCGGCATCCGACCGTATCGGGCTGTTTTCGGAAATGGTGACTTTTTCATCCTATGCGCTGCTCGTGATGACAGCGTTTGTCCAGCTGCTGGTTATCTATATGGGGTTAGTCAAGGCTTTAGCATCCATCGACCGGATCAGCGAGGTTTTGAATACCGAAATCCGCATCCGGGATGGAGCGGACGAGACGGCAGAAACGGCGAAGGGAACGGTGGAATTTAAGCATGTCACTTTCCGTTATCCGAATGCCGGAGATGACGCGCTGACGGATATCAGTCTTTCGATCAAAGCGGGGCAGACCGTCGCTTTCATCGGTGCGACCGGTTCCGGCAAGACATCCATATTGAATCTGATCCCGCGGTTTTACGATGTGACGGGCGGGCAGGTGCTCGTGGGCGGTAAAGACGTGCGGGATTATAAATTAAAAGACCTGCGCAACAAATTGGGTTACATTCCGCAGCGCAGTATCTTGTTTTCGGGAACGATCGCGGACAATATTGCTTACGGGGACAATGGCCGGTTCCGCGCGACCCTGACGGAGATCAAACACGCTGCCGAAGTAGGGCAGGCGAAGGAATTCATTGAGAAAAAAGAGGGCGGCTATGAGGCAAAAGTGTCCGAGGGCGGAAAGAATTTCTCCGGCGGACAGCGCCAGAGGCTGACCATTTCCCGTGCCATTGCGAGGGATCCGGAAATCTATTTGTTTGACGATTCGTTTTCGGCATTGGATTTCAAGACGGACCGGATGCTGCGTGACCGTCTGAAGGAGGTCGCCGCAGGCGCGACGGTGATCATTGTTGCGCAGCGGATCGGTACGATCCGGGGGGCGGATCAGATCTTTGTCGTCGATCAGGGACGGATCGTCGGAAGCGGAACGCATGATACGCTGATGGAGACCTGTCCGGTTTATCAGGAGATTGCGCTGTCGCAGGCTAGTTGAGGCTAGTTGAACTTAGCGTGCGTATTTTGCACGCTTAGTGAAACTGCCATTCTGTCGACTCGCAGAAAAACATCTGTAAATAAATCACCTTTGGTGATTTGTTCATGCGGCAGATGTTTTTTGAGAATCGACAGAAGGCTTATCGATAAAGGATATACAATATGAACAAAAAATTACTGTCCCTATTACAACCATACCGCATCCCCATCATATTCGCGATACTGATCGGTCTGGCTTCCGCTCTGATGAATGTGGTATTGCCGAAGTTTATCGGTGCGATCTCGGATGAGATCCAAAAAGGAATGGATATGGGAATCGATATGCGTGCCGTCGAGCAGTATGCGGTCATTTCTGTGGGGCTGATAGCGGTTGCGTTTGCGCTGGGCTATGGGCAGCAGTACCTGATGGTCGGCGTGTCCCAGGATATGTCCAAGCAGCTGCGGAGCCGTCTGAACGCAAAGCTGGACCGGATTCCGATCTCGTATTATGACAGCCACCCGAACGGAGATACCCTAAGCCGGATCACCAACGATGTCGATCAGATCAATACCGTGCTGATGAACAACATTACCAATATCATGACGGCAATGGCGACTGTGGCCGGTTGTCTGGTGATGATGTTTGTGACCAACTGGGTACTGGCCATCTGCGTGATCGCCTCTTCCTTTGCCGGTTTTGAAGTGACCAGTTTTCTGACCAAGACGGGAAGACCTTTTTTCCGCCAGCAGCAGATGGGGCTGGGCGCGCTCAACGGACAGATTGAAGAGGTATTTAGCGGACACATTGTCGTCAAGGCATTCAACTGTGAGGATGATGTGCGGGAAACCTTCCATGAGCAGAATAAAAAAATGTATGAAAGCTCATGGAAATCCCAGTTCATATCGGGCATGATGTCACCGGTCATGGCGTTTATCGGAAACTTAGGCTATGTGATCGTCTGTATCGTCGGCGCGGTGCTCATGCTTCACGGGATGGCAAGACTGTCCACGATTGTTTCCTTCATTCTGTATGTGCGGATGTTCCAGAGTCCGATGATGAAGGTCGCACAGTCCAATGGTTCCATGCAGCCGGCTTTTGCGGCGGCTGACCGGATTTTCGCGCTATTGGATGAGACGGAGCTGGATGAGAGCGGGGTGACGCAGTCGCTTCCGTCCGTGAGGGGCGATGTATCGTTTTCGCATGTGAAATTCGGTTATCTGCCGGGGCAGACGATTGTCCATGATTTCACGCAAGAGGTGAAACAAGGACAGAAGATCGCGATCGTCGGACCGACAGGCGCGGGCAAGACCACGATGGTCAATCTGCTGATGCGGTTTTATGAGCTGGATGGCGGCGAGATCCGCTTGGATGGCGTGCCGGTTTCCGCCCTTTCCCGGGAGAATCTGCATCAGCTGATCGGGATGGTCCTGCAGGAGACCTGGACCTTTGAAGGATCGATCCGGGACAATATCGTCTTTTCGACAGAGGGCGTCACGGAGGAGCGGTTGAAAGAGGTTATCCGTGAGACGGGATTGGAGTATTTTGTGCGGACGCTGCCGCAGGGAGTGGATACCGTTCTTTCCGAGCAGACAGAGGTGTCAGCGGGTCAGAAGCAGCTGTTGACGATCGCGCGGGCGATGGTCGCCAATCCGCCGGTACTCATTTTGGACGAGGCAACTTCATCGGTTGATACCCGTCTGGAGAAAATCATCGGACAGGCGATCGACAAGCTGACCGAGGGGCGGACCTCCTTTGTGATCGCGCACCGGCTTTCGACGATCCAGGACGCGGATGTCATTTTTGTCATGAAGGACGGTGATGTCATCGAAACGGGGACACACGACAGCCTGCTGGAAAAAGGCGGGCTTTATGCGGAGTTATACAACAGCCAATTCGAGGAGAAAAGTGTATGAGGGAAATCGGCTATTCCAACAAAGTATTCTACTACAACGGCGCAGGGCATTCGACGACCTACGATTTTCGGATGCGGATTCTGCTGACCAAAGCACCGGATAAGGAAGCATTAAAGCGGGCAGCGGCAAAGACGATGGCGGTCTTTCCCGAATTCGCCGTGCGCCCCGTCATCGGTATAGACGGGAAGCTGTACTATGAAGACAATGATGCCGAAGTGGCGATCTTTGACGAAGCGGATGCGCCGCACGCGCTCGGCAGCGATGAGACGAATGGATACCTGCTGTGCCTGATCTGCGGGGAACAGAGCTTTATTCTGTCCTTTTATCACGGCCTGTCGGATTTTGTCGGCAACTGGTCGTTCATCTGCACGCTGGTGTGGCATTATGTACGGGAGACCGGTGAGACGGGCGTGTCCGCCGACGAAGCGGTGAGGCTGAATGCGGATGTTTACCGCAATATGGATGAACAGGAGAGGGATGATCCTTACCGGAAATTTGGCAATGCCGATTCGAAGCCTTCCTGGGTGTATGAGGATAAGGGGGCTTTGGAGATCAATGAAACGCTCTATCCCGATGAGGCGGATCATCTGAAAAATTATGAGATCACATTGGATGTCGGGGCATTTTTAGACAAGACGAAAGAGATCGGGACATCCTTTGTGCCGCTTTTGATCACAACGGCTACGCAGGCTCTATCTGAACTGTATGAGACGGATGGAAAGCCGGTTGTTGTCAAAATTCCGACAAACCTGCGACCGCTTTACGGTACGCATACGAGCGCGAATTTTTCGGATAGTCTGGTGCTGACGCTTTCGGAGGAATTGAGGACGAAGCCGGTTGCCGAGCAGGCGAAATATTTACGCAGCAGTATGAATGATCAGCGTCACAGGGAGAATTTTGACCGCATCCTCGCCAAGAAAGTGAAGGCAGTGCAGGATTATGAGAGCAGCGGGGAAACTATTGAACAGCTGAACCGAAGGCTGACCAACGCGGCGTCGGCGGCAAGCGCCAGACCAGTGACCTTTGCCTTGACTTATCCGGGCAGGCTGGAGGTGCCGGACGAATATCAACCAGTGGTGCGGGGCTTCAACATGGAGCCGTATGTGCCGACCAACGGTTTTTTCCTGTTTGTCGGTTCGTATGGGAAAGAGCTTCGGATCCGTATCTGTCAGCGTTTTGATTCTGTCCGGCTGGCGCAGGCGATGGCAGAGGCGTTTAAACGGATCGGACTTGACGCTTCGCTGCGCGATGCGGGAACGGTCGTCGGTGACAAGGTGTATGTGGAGAAGCTGAAGCATATTTGAGTGTTTTGAGCGGAACATTACATTGGTGCATCCGACACGGCAAACAGTGACGGAATGAAAATATGGGAGGAAAAATGCAATGATTATTGAGAGGACACAGACAGAAAACGGGATAACGCTTTCAATTTCGGGGCGCATTGACACCACGACTTCGCCCGAGCTTCGGGAAGAGATTGCGAAGGTGCCGGACGATACGGCACGGCTGGTGCTGGATTTCAAGGATGTGGCGTATATTTCGTCCGCAGGCCTGCGGGAGATATTGATTTGCCGGAAACGGTTTCCCGAAGACCGAATGTTGGTAACGAATGTGTCATCCGAGGTCAATGAAATTTTTGAAGTAACGGGATTCGATGAGCTGATCCCGCTGTCTCTGGCGAGCGGGGATGTGGCGACATATGTCAATCTGTCCTTTGCGTCATTTTTGGAGCGCAAGGTGCAGGAAAATGGGGATAAAGTGACGATCGTCGCAGCCGGGGGGGCTGGTTTTACCTGGAATGATATTGATATCGCATCCCAGATCATTGCTTCGGATCTGTCAAAGGCCGGCGTCACCAAGGGGACGCATGTGGGAATCTGTGCGCTCAACTCTATCAACTGGGTGCTTACCTTTTACGCGGTGCAGAAGCTGGGCGGGATTGCCTTGCTGATCAATCCCGGCCAGAGGGCGGAGGAGATCGCCAGAGTGGCAAAGATCGGAGGCATTACGCATCTGTGCTATGGCGAAATGCCGGAAATGAAGGATGAGGAGAGTTTCCTTGCCGAGATACGAAACTCGCCGGATTGTCCGTTAAAGGAGTATTATTCCATCCGTAATGATAAGGATATCCGGAAGCGTTTTGAAGAATACGATGCGATTGCGGATAAATTCCGGCAGTCCATAGAGGCAGACGATCCGTGTGCGATGATCTTTACTTCGGGCTCGACGGGTGTGCCCAAGGGCGTGCTGCTGTCAGCGTACAACATTTTGAATGCGGCGAGCGCGAATTACAAAGACCAGACCTTGAATGAAGATGACAAGACCTGTCTGATCCTGCCTCTGTTCCACATCTTCGGACTGGTGGCAGGGCTGTTTGCCAATGCGATGGCGGGCTCAGTCATTTACATTCCCAAGGATATCCGCACCGATACGCTGCTGGAGCTGATGGCAAAGGAAAAGTGTACGATTTTCCATTCGGTGCCGACGATGCTGATCGCGTTGATGAACAACAAAAATTTTGAGCCGGAGAAATTCTCCTCGCTCCGCTGTACGATCATTTCGGGCGCGGCGGCGACCCAGGCGCAGATTGAGATGTTCCAGAAAAAGCTGCCGAACGACCATTTTCTTGCGTCTTACGGGCTGTCCGAAATGGCACCGGTATCGATCACGCCCTATGGCGATACGGACGAGCATGTCCTGCACACGGTCGGCAAGCCGGTGGCAAACATCAATATCAAAATCCAGAATATGGAAACCAAGGAGGACTGCGCGATTGGCGAGTCAGGTGAGATTTTGGTGCAGGGCTTTAACCTGATGATCGGGTATTACAAGGTGCCGATCGATCAGCAGTCGATCGACGATGAGGGCTGGCTGCACACCGGAGATATCGGCTGTCTGGATGAGGAAGGCTATCTGCGTCTGTCTGGAAGGCTGAAGGAGCTGATCATCCGGGGCGGGGAAAATATCATGCCCGGTGAGGTCGAGGCAGCTATTTCGGAGTTGGAGATCGTGGACAATGTCAAGGTCTTTGGCGTGCCGAGCGAATTCTTCGGCGAGGAGGTCGGAGCGTGCATCAAGCTGAAGGATGGAGCGGCATTTGACGAGGAGTCGATGAAAGCAGAGCTTAAGAAGAGGCTGGCAAAATTCAAGATCCCGGCATACTTCGTCATTTATGATGAATTTCCGATGCTCGGAACGGGCAAGATTGACGGTGTGACATTGAAGGCAGACGCGATCCGGCGGATCGACGGCAAGAAGGATTGATATGGGAACGAAGGTCATCTTTTTCGATGTGGACGGCACGCTGATGGATTTCGATATGAAGATACCGAAGAGCGTCGGCGTGGCAATCAAAAAATTAAAGGCAAACGGACACAAGACATTTATCTGCAGCGGAAGGGTACGGATCGTTGCCCGCGATCCGCGGCTGATTAAGATGGGATTTGACGGACTGATCTCCGGTTGCGGCACGATGGTCGAATACGGTGACGAAGAACTGTTTTATTACCGTATTCCGCAGGATATAGCGATCCGCACGGTCGAAGTGTTGCGGAAATGCCGGTTTGAGATCATGCTTGAGGGCAGGGATGTCTGCTATGTGTATCTCGATGAATTTGATCTTGAGTCACAGCCTGAGGGTCTGCGGGAAAGCCTGCGCGGCAAGATCACTTCGCTTCCTGGCAACTATGGCAATTGGGAGTTTTCCAAGCTGATCTGCAAGACAAATCCGAAGGTAGCTGACCGTGATACGGCGATCCGGGAATTGTCTGATTTTTACACCTTCCAGATCCACAATGACTGGATGGTGGAAATGGTGCCGAAGCAGTTTACCAAGGGTACGGCGATCGAAGTGGTGCGGGAGCATCTCGGTATCGCGAAGGAAGACACCTTCTGCTTTGGCGACAGTGTCAACGATCTGGATATGCTGGCTGCCGTCGGCACCGGAATCGTGATGGGAAGCGGGGAAGCCGTGGCAAAAGAGGCTGCGGACTATGTGACGGATGCGGTGGCAGAAGACGGAATTTACCATGCCCTGGAGCATTTCGGGCTGATATGATTATAATAGATTTTCCGTTTGCAGGATTTTGCTGACAGATACCGGCATTTTTGTTTACAAATAGCCATTTTCATTACAGTAGGATTATGTTATTTTTATATGGAAAATGGTTTGGAACTGTCGCCGCAAGGGGTTACTGTTTATTGAGGCAGTTCTTTTGTGTAGGCGTGTATTTATTTATACGCAGGCAATGAGGAAAATGATCGCTTGTGATCATTTGACTTGTAAGGGGAAAGAAAGGAGAGAGACAATGACGAAAGCAGAGGCAGAACAGAAGCTGGAAGCGATTGGGCAGGAGCATGTCCTGAAGTATTTTGACGAGCTGGACACGGCACAGCAGGAAGCGCTGCTGACCCAGATCGAGGAGACGGATTTTGCGGTACTGGCCCATGCGAAGGACGGCAAGTCAGAAGCAGGCAGGGGAGAGTTTTCCCCGCTGGCTGCGATGCAGCGGGATGAGATTATTCAACGGGAAAAAGAATTCCATGACGCGGGGTGCGAGGTCATCAAAGCAGGCAAGACGGCAGCATTGCTTTTGGCAGGCGGCATGGGCACCAGGCTCGGCTCAGATAATCCAAAGGGGATGTATGATATCGGGGAGACGAAGCCGGTCTATATTTTCCAGCGCATCATTGAGAATCTGCTGGATGTCGTTCATGAGACCGATACCTGGATCCGTCTGTTTATCATGACGAGCGAAAAGAACCACGATGCGACGGTAAAATTCTTAAAGGAGAAGAATTATTTCGGTTACAAGGAAGACCGGGTCGTCTTCTTCAAGCAGGATATGGCGCCTGCCTGTGATTACAACGGCAAGCTCTATATGGAGGCAAAGGACCGGATTTCTACCTCGCCAAATGGCAATGCGGGATGGTATTCCTCGATGGTGCGGGCAGGTCTTGACAAAATACTGACCGACGAAGGGATAGAGTGGATCGATATTTTTGCCGTGGACAATGTGCTGCAGCGGATCTGCGATCCGTGTTTTGTCGGAGCAACGGCGCTTGCCAAGGTATCTGTCGGCGCGAAGGTCGTAAAAAAAGCCGCGCCTGACGAGAAGGTTGGCGTGATGTGCCTCGAAGACGGTCGTCCTTCGATCGTCGAGTACTACGAGCTGTCGCAGGAAATGATGGACGCGAAGGATGAGAACGGGGATCCGGCGTACAATTTCGGTGTGATCCTGAATTATCTGTTCCATGTGCCGGAGCTCGCGGCTGTAAAGGATGACGCGATGCCGCTCCATGTCGTGGAAAAGAAGATCCCGTACATCGATGATGACGCCAATCTCATCAAGCCGACAGAGCCGAACGGTTACAAATTCGAGCAGCTGGTACTCGATATGATCCATCAGCTGGCGACCTGCCTGCCGTATGAGGTGGTAAGGGAGCACGAGTTCGCGCCGATCAAGAATCCGACCGGCGTCGATTCCGTGGAGTCTGCACGCGAGCTTTGCAAGAAGGATGGGATTGAGCTGTAAAGTGATTGTTAAAATGGCTCATATCCAGTCGTTTTCGATAAATTCTTTTAACCGGGGAAGGCGCAGGGAAATCCTTCCCCGGACAGACCCATCAATGATGCCTTTTTCAATCAGGCGCTTCCTCGGACCGCTCCATTCGTTGTGTTTCTTTTTTGTGATAAGCAAAAGTTCATCGACAGACATTGTGTCTTTTTGGACAATAAAAGTCAGAAACCATTTTTCATTTGGCGACAATCCACTCCAAATAATTTTGTATAAGATCATATAATACGATATAAAAATGTATAATCCTATATAATTCCAAATCGTCACGATAATATACAAGCGAAAAATGAATGGAAAAAAGAGTATGATGGAAACGCAAGTACATGGTATTACAGAAAATATGACCTTTTTCTATGAAGACATGGTATAATACGATCAATGCTGATGAAAATGGATTTCAAATGAAGAAAGGGCAAGCTGATGGAAAAGGTTAAGGGATACATTATAAGGGTTGCGCTGGAGGATACGCATCCGCCTGTGTGGCGTCGCTTGTTTGTGCCGGAAAAAACGGATTTTTTGCATTTGCACAGAGCAATTCAGATTGCGTTTGGATGGGAAGATTATCATTTGCACGAGTTTATGACCAATGATAAAGAGGTCAGTATCCTGTCCAGAGGCGTAGAAGAGTACACGGATTATTTTTACTATGAGGATGAAACGCCTGTCGATTCTTTTTTGAAAAATTACAAATGGCTGCGATATACATATGATTTTGGGGATGATTGGCAGCACAGGATTGAACTGAAAAAAGAAACTGAAATGGAAGGAGGACGGTTTGTCCGTCTGCTTGCGTTTAAAGGAAACAATTATGCCGAAGACAGCCATTGGTCGGAGGATGAAGAGTATCGGTTTCCGCTGGATGAGGAAAGTGTGGCGGAAAGATTAGGGGAAATGGAGATTCCGGAATGTGACAGACAGCTTCTGAATGAGATGCCCGATCCATATGATGAGCTGTCAAATGAGTTCAAAGAATGGATTTCCGACAATGAGGATGCATTTGCGGAAATGATCGAAGATGTCGCGTGGAGAGCGGCAAATGCGGTACAGCGTGTTCAAAACAGACCGAAACGCCGTTCTGCTATCGACAAAAATGTGGAAGACTGGGATGATTTCATTGATCAGATGTATTTGGCGTACAATTTGGGTGACAGAGTGAGATCGCTGTTGCCGGCACAGTCTGCGGATATGGATGAGCCGCAAGAGTATTCCGTTGTGCTGGGATGCTCGGAGTTGTCTTCGGCGCAGCTTTTGGCGAGAGCATCGCTGAAGGTATGTCAGGATATGAATAAGTACCTTGGGCTTTATATCCCGAAGAATACGAGGCGCGATGAACTTGCGGCAAAAATCAGCCGGTTTCTGAAGGACAATCCCAGATTTTACTGCTACATTTTTGACAAGGCGGAAATGAAGCAATTTTTGAAGTGGTACCAGCAGATGGAAAAAGACGGTAAAGATTTTGCCATCCCTTTGCCTGCGGACCATGTGTACGATTCGCTGCAGAATACAGTCATCGGTCTTTTTGAGCTTGGTCTTGCCGAGTTGATCCTTGATAAAAACAATGACGGGGAAACGGCACATATTCTGCTTTGTTCAGATCATAAAGAAATTTTTGACGGCTGGAAATCATTGCGGATCGACAAGGAATATTCTACACTGCAGCAGCTGCGTAAACGGACGGATGCGTTGCTCTGTGCCTATGGCATGATGGATTTTCCATCATATATTTCAATGTATCAGCAGCATTTCCATTCAAATGCGGATGGACACGAATTAAAGAGGTTTGTCTACTGGTATGGGCGTATGGGGCAGGTGTATCTGACCGGAATAAACATTTTGTCGAAAGAAAACTGCTTTTCCGGAGAAAGGACGGATTTTGATACGGCTGCGCTTTGGCGGGATAAGTATGCTAAAGAAATGGATTACAAACCGTATTCCCAATTCTCAATAAAGCAAATGGAAAAGAATTATATTTGGGACATGAATCCGGTATGGGAGGATCTATTCCGCTACTTTCAAGACCGGTGGGAGTATGAAACCAGAGAAGCGGAAGAATGGGTATATGACATGGTGTCCACTGTCGGGGGACGGGTTTCGGTTCCGCTTGTAATAGAAGATACCATTGAATCGCTTGAGGACGAGGATGATGAAATTGAAGCAGGGATATTGGACTTTGCGGAGTTGTGGCTGCTTGTGATGAGGGCGGCAATGACTGTGCCGGTGCCGGGTTTGAAAGGGTATTCTAGGACGGAATACGCGGAAATGACCGGTGAGCTGCCGGATGAATTGTGTCCTGTACATTTAGATGCAACAGAAGAACTGCCATATGAGCTGGCAACACATATCTATCAGTTGCCGGTACATCTGCAGATGGAGTTGTACCAGGCATGCAATGAGGAACCGAAAAGACAGAGGGACGGGCTGCGTACCTTTTTGCGGGAGCATGGGGAAAATGCTGAGGTTTTATGGCTGCTGTTTTTAACCAACGCAAAGCTGCACAATTTTCAAGAGACAAAGCGAATATTGCTGCATATCAGGGATGTTCTGCCATTTGAGGATGATACGGTGGAGGGTGGATTGGAGGAGCTGGCAAATGTCGAGGAAATGATCAGGCGGCAGCAGCCGGCATTTTTCGAGGATGATTATTATGATGCGCCACAGCCGATGATCCGGGAGGAAAAGAAGATTTATCCGAATGATCCCTGCCCATGCGGCAGTGGCAAAAAATACAAAAAATGCTGCGGCAGAAAAAAGTCGTGAGGGAGTAAATGAATTTTTGCTTTCTCTGCCGTTATACCCACAGGGCAAAATTCACATACGGTCGTCAAATGCAAATTCATTTGCATTTTCCTCGTCGTTTTGTGGTATACTAGGTTCATGCAATTGGGAAGGAGGGAACGGAGATGACGGATAACGAAAAACTGGATTTATTGATCGAGCGGGTAGGGGATTTACAGAATCACATTTCCGATCTGAAGACGGATATGACTTCGGTGAAGGGAGAAGTATCCGGATTGAAAGGAGATGTGTCCGGACTGAAGACGGATATGGAAGAGATGAAGGGAGAACTGTCTGAACTGAAGACGGACATGACTTCGGTGAAGGGAGAAGTATCCGGCCTGAGGGAGGAGCTTTCCGATGTGAAAACAGATGTACAATCGACAAAAATGATTATGGAAAATGAGATCCGCGTCAATATTCAGCGTGTAGCGGAGGGGCATTTGGATTTGTCAAGAAATTTGCACGAAGCAATGAAACCGAGCAATACGATGGAAATGCTGCAAATACAAGTAAGCGTCTTGGAATCAAAGGTGAAGGAATTGGAGAGGAAAGTATCTTGATGAGCAGCAGTCGCGGTAAACGGCATGATTCGGGAAAGGAGAGGCTCATCAATGAATTTTCGAGATGGCCGGACGGGCTCTGTATCATCATTGGATACCGTTGTGGAAGAAAGGTTTAAAGGATGGGTTTATATTTAAATCCGGGACATGGTAATTTCCGGGAAATGACGGAGGGGACGGATTATGTGGACAAGACGATGATGATTGCCTCCGTCAACCGTTTGATGGAGTCGGGCAGCAAGTATCTCTGTGTATCCCGTCCGCGGCGCTTTGGCAAGACGATGGCGGGGAATATGCTGTGTGCGTATTATTGCAAGGGCAGTGACTGCACCGAATTGTTTGCACCCTACAAAATTTCTGCCGATTGTGATCATTCTAGATGAATACGATGTGCTGGTGCGGGAACAGGTAGACGAAGAATTGTTTGCAAATTTTTTGGGCTTTTTGAATGGATTGTTCAAGAGCGACACGATGAGACCGGCGATCGGGCTGGCATATCTGACGGGCATTCTGCCCGTTGTGCGGGACAAGGTTCAATCCAAATTGAACAATTTTGAAGAATATACAATTCTTGACGCCATGGAGCTTGCGGAATTTGTCGGTTTTACGGAGCCGGAGGTTCAAACACTCTGCGAAAAGCATGATATGGATTTTGAAGAGTGCCGGAGATGGTATGATGGATACCGTCAGAGAGGGTATGATATTTACAACCCCGAATCCGTGATCAAATCCATACGGCATGGCGAGTTTGACAATTATTGGAGCATGACTTCCTCGTACCTCGTTATTTCGGATTATATCCAGAGAAATTTTGCGGGAACAAGGGACGCGGTCATACGGATGCTGGCAGGCGAGAGCGTAGATGTAGACAAAGGGATGTTTTTGAATACACTGGGGGATTTCCGTGATCGCAATGAGGTTTTTACTTATCTGATGCATTTGGGATATCTTGCCTATCGCAAAGAGGACAAGACCTGTCATATTCCCAACAAAGAAGTACGGGAAGAATGGATGCGGGCAGTTTCCATTATGGATGACTACGAAGTGACGAACCGGATCATACAGGCGTCGAAACAGCTTCTTTCAGACACGATACGAGGCGATGAACTGGCAGTTGCGGCGGCGCTGGATACCAGTCATATCCATGTGACATCCAACAGAAGCTACAACAATGAGGACGCATTGCAAAGTGCGATATATCTGGCATATATCTATGCTTTGAATCAATACACAGTGATTCGGGAGATGACGAGCGGGCGGGGATTTGCCGATGTGGTGTTTATTCCTTTCGTGGAACATCTGCCGGCAATGGTTATTGAATTAAAGCGAAATGGTTCCGCAGACAGTGCGATTGATCAGATACGGCAGAAAAGATATTTTGAATCACCCGCCCATTACCAAGGAGATCTTTTGTTTGTCGGAATCAACTACGATGAGAAGATAAAAACACACGATTGCCGGATAGAGCGGTTTACTGTTTGACGGTCAAAGTGCTGCCCGTCCGCAAAAAAAACAATTGACATATTTTCCGAAAAGTGGTATTTTATACAAGTCGCAAACAAGCAGAGTTATCCGCTCTCACCTAAGCGCGGCAGTGTGCCAGCGACTTAGCGTTCAGACATGACAGTTTACGAAGTGGTATCGGATATCATGATTCGTGGGTTTTTGTGTGAAAGTGGATAGTCTCGCTATCCACTTTTTCTATGGAGGTGTCATTATTAGCAAGATGATGATCAACGAGCAGATCAGGGACAGG
This sequence comes from Lachnospiraceae bacterium, assembly GCA_017470735.1. Classification (GTDB taxonomy): domain Bacteria; phylum Bacillota; class Clostridia; order Lachnospirales; family Lachnospiraceae; genus RGIG4930. The sequence goes on from JAFUYB010000056.1 coordinate 29,891, forward strand.
GAAGTACGCCTGATCGGCGCGAACGGGGAACAATTGGGTATCATGTCTGCACGGGAAGCGCAGGCGATGGCTTACGAAGCGGATTTGGATTTGGTCAAGGTCGCTCCGAACGCCAAGCCGCCGGTATGCAAGATTATCGATTACGGAAAGTACCGGTATGAGCTGGCGCGCAAGGAAAAAGAGGCCAAAAAGAAGCAGAAGACCATTGAGATCAAAGAGATCCGTATGTCTCCGAATATCGAAGCCAATGATCTGAATACCAAAATGAATGCGGCAAGGAAGTTTTTGGCAAAAGGGAACAAGGTCAAGGTGACGCTTCGTTTCCGCGGCCGGGAGATGGCGCACATTCAGCAGACGCGCCATGTACTCGATGATTTTGCCGAGAAGCTGTCGGACGTCGCGGTAGTGGAGAAGCCCGGCAAGCAGGAAGGGCGCACCATCAGTATGGTGCTTGCCGAGAAGAAATCGTAAAGGAAGGAGCACAATTATGCCGAAGATGAAGACAAAGCGGGCAGCAGCCAAGAGGTTCAAAAAGACCGCAACAGGAAAGCTGAAGAGAAGCAAGGCTTACAAGAGCCATATCCTGACGAAAAAGTCGACGAAGCGTAAGAGGAATCTGCGTAAAGCCGCGATGACGGATGAGACGAATGTGAAGAATATGAAGAAAGTATTGCCGTACATTTAAGTACAGTCAGGAGGTAGTAAAATGGCTCGAATCAAAGGTGGATTAAACGCAAGAAAGAAACATAACAGAGTACTGAAGCTGGCAAAGGGTTACCGTGGAGCGCGTTCCAAGCAGTACCGTATCGCGAAACAGTCCGTGATGCGCGCTCTGAATACGGCCTATGCAGGACGCAAGCAGCGCAAGCGCCAGTTCCGCCGTCTGTGGATCGCCCGTATCAACGCGGCTGCACGGCTTAACGATATTTCCTACAGCAAGTTTATGCACGGCTTGAAGCTTGCCGGCATCGAGCTGAACCGCAAGGTTCTCGCTGAGATGGCAGTCAGCGACGCAGCAGGCTTTGCAAAGCTGGCTGAGATTGCCAAGGAGAAGGTGGCGTAAATTTTTGGAAATTGCTTGTAATTTCTGTTGCGAGAGGTCTGAAGACCTCTCGTTTCCATATACAGGAGAGCCATGCTAGGGTAAAGTTTTTGTAGGGAAATGGAGAATAGAAAAAGCATCCAATCTCTGATAGGATCTGTTTTGAAAGAATAAACCAAAGGAGAAAGGATGCTTTATGTTTGACAGTATACACCACTTTGCAGAAAAGGGAAC
>JAFUYB010000057.1 GCA_017470735.1 Lachnospiraceae bacterium
ATTGCCGCATTAAAAAATCACATTTGGGGATTGTAAAAAGAAAATACAGGGGTAAAATATAGGTAACAAACCGGATCTTCATCAGAGATCCCAAGGTGCCTTATATTCTGTTAATTCCTACAGTAAATTTACCCGATCCATGGATGTGTTATTTGTTGCATTTCACGAACAGATGTGTTAGGATTTAATACATTGTGTTGTAGAAAGGCGAAAGGAGACATCAAGATCATGTGGACAAGAAAAGAATTAAAGGAAAGAGGAAAGGCAGCGTTTAAAGCGAATTACTGGAGAGCCGTGCTGGTCGGACTGATCATGACGGTTCTGTTTGGCGGCGGGTATTCCGCGGTCGGGAGAATGGCAGGCAATAGCTTCGATGATTCTGCTGACATCACGAGTACTGCGGACATTACAGAAACTCCCGATGTGACAATAAACGGGAAGGACATGACGCCTGAGGATATAGAGAACATATTGACCGAAGCAGGAGTTACGCCGCAGGATCTGATTTCAATTGCCCTGGGCATCTTCGCGGTTGCCAGCGTGCTGCTTTTGTTCATTAAGGTGATTGATATCCTGCTGTTGAATCCATTGGAGGTCGGCTGTGAGAATTTCTTTCTGCGCAATGCCGAAGAACCGGCAGACCTCGGAACGATCGGACGGGCTTTTTCACCGCGCTGGGCGAACAATGTGATCACATTGCTGCTGCGGGATATTTTCCTTTATCTGTGGTTCTGTCTGTTTCTGATACCGGGATTTGTCAAGATGTACTCTTATCGGATGGTGCCTTTTATTCTGGCTGACAATCCCGATATGGGCGGCACGGAGGCGATCACGCTGTCGCGGCGGATGATGGACGGCCAGAAGTGGAATGCGTTTGTGCTGGATCTTTCGTTCATCGGATGGTATTTCCTGGCGGCGCTGACCTTTGGTCTTGTAGGCATTTTCTGGACACAGCCGTACCGCCAGGCGACGGATGCCGAGCTCTACCGTGTGCTTAAGCAGAATGTGTAAGGTGTGATAAAGAGTAAAAAATACCGATGGGGCGTTTGTCCCATCGGTATTTTTTGGGGGAATCGAAATCAGTGATTGTATTCGTAATTTGTGACTTTCACATCGTCGTCATAGATCGTCTTGAAATCCTTGCGCATGGAAATGGTGTCGAAGCCCCGCTGTTCGCAGGTTGCGCGCATCGCGTCCGCTTTTTCCATATTGCCATGCTCACGTTTTAAATCATCGCACAGCACCATGTAGGCACGGCCTTCGTATTTGCTGTTGTTTTCCACATACTGCGCCATCGACACATCACCGGAGCTGTTGCCGAAGGAAAGAACCGGCACCTTGCCGATTTCCTGCGAGATGGCACTGACCTTGTTCATCTTGATCGTCTTGATCAGAAGGTCTCCGCCCAATACGACATTGTCGTCTTTGGAATATACATAGTCCAGACCATCCGTATCACCTTGTCCCGTAGCGACCATGGAATAGCTCATTCCGATGACATGGTTTGTCTTGATCGGCAGCGTCCCCTGGATAATCGCTCTTACGACGGTGCGGTCAGAGCCGCTGACGATGTAGCAGGTAAAATCATTTTCCGTAAGGTATCTCACCAAAGACACCATGGGCTTGTAAAAAGCATCTCCGCGTGTAAGATTCGTAAAACCGTCAGCCTTGGACTTCATAAACTTCTTGGTATAGGACTTGAGCTGGTTCGTTGTCATTCCCGAGTATGCCATCCCGGCATACTTGGCGTGCAGCCGCTCATTGTTTTCGGGCATCTTGCCGGTCGCAATGCCTTCTTCGAGTGCTGTAGCAAACTGCTTCATGTCCGCCGGTGCCTGATAGGTCTCATCGTAAAGGGCGCGGTGAATGAACATCATGTACTCAAAATAGGACGGATACAGTTCCCCGATGATCGTTCCGTCCAGATCAAATACCGCGATGCGGTCATTGACAGGAATGTAAGATTTGGAGTTCTTGTTCGTTACCTTTTTGACATACTTTTCGATGGAGGCTGCAGCAGCAGAGTTCTTCCGCCAATCCGGAATCGTAACGGTTGTTTTCTTTCCGGCAGTGTCAGATGTTTTTGCTACAGAGACAGCCGCTTCTGCCGGCGGGATCACCGCTGCGCTGGAAAATGCCATGGATGCAGCCAAAGCACAGACCAGAATTTTTGTTTTGATTTTTGCCATAGTGGATCTTCTCCTTTCCATTTGTGCATCAATGTTGACGGATAAACAGTATAAACTACGCCCGAAACAAATGCAAACGAAAAATTTTTTTGATTTACCAGTAGGGCTGTGCTGTTTTTAATGCGGCAAGTACTAAAAATGTATTTATTTCAGTACAATATCAAGAAAACGGCTTTTTAGGGCATATTTTTTGGACATTTGTTGGACAGAATACTTTATAATGTGCCTATGAGAATAAATACGCACAAAATATTGAGAAAGAGGAGTCAGTATGGATTATAAGCAAAAAGTGACATTTGATTCCTCCGGTTTTGTCATTTTGGCGGAATATGTACCGGGGATCATTCAGGAGATCCGGTATTATTCCACATACAATTTCATTGGCGACCGGATTGACGGCTATGAAGAGCCGTGTGCTATTTTAACCGCCGAAGCGGCAAGGGCACTGAAAGCAGTCAGCAATGAGCTGAATGTGAAGGGATACCGGCTGAAGGTATTCGATGCATACCGGCCGGCCTGTGCCGTCAGGCAGTTTGTCATGTGGGGCATAGAGGATCTTGACCTGCGCATGAAGCCATATTTTTATCCGGATCTGGAGAAGCAGGAGCTTTTCGCAAAAGGATATATTGCGAGCCGGTCCAGCCACAGCCGGGGAAGCACGGTTGATCTGACGCTTCTTGACATGGGAACCGGAAAGGAGCTGGACATGGGCAGCCCGTTTGACCTGTTCAGCGAAAGGTCGCATCCGGATTCAAAGGAAGTCACGGAAGAGCAGTATGAAAACCGTATGCTCCTGCAGGCGGCAATGGTCCGCAACGGTTTTCTTCCATTTGATTGCGAATGGTGGCATTTTACCCTTGAGGGAGAGCCGTTTCCGGATATCTATTTTGAATTTCCGGTGTCATCGCAGTATTTGAAGCGGTAATGGATGCGTATCGCGGAATATATGGGGATGTGGCAGACAAGCCACAGAAAAAGGTATTTAAAAACAGAAAGTGAGATTTAGAAAATGAGAAAAACGATCATTACCTTTTTGACGATAGCTTCCGTTGCCTGCACTTCTTTAAACGCACAGGCAGCGATAAACTATCTTCCCGGCGTAAAGCAGGAGATGAGTTCAAGCTCATTCTGGTCAAGCCGGCAGAATGACAGGAGTAAGATTCTGCTTGACAGCAAACAGATCAGCCGTCTCAACAAAAAAATAATGAAAACGCCTGCAACGAATATGTTTGACTTGAAAAACCAGCCCGCATCCCTGAATGGGATTGAGCTTTCAAATCAATTATACGAATCTGCCAAAAATGAGGTATCAGCCTTTATAGATGAAAAGTATGACGAATATGGGAATATAACAGGGGCGGATTATTACGAGGATATGGTCAATAACTGTAAAAACCCTGATGCTGTAGAAAATCAGTTTATCCGTTATGCTATCACAGTTAATCGCACGAATCTTCTCGCATTTCCAACGGAAAAAGCTATTCTTGACGATCCGGGAGATAACGATTTCGACAATCTGTTTTTATCATCGGTTACTGTAAATGAGCCTGTTGTTGTCCGCTCTGTATCGGCAGACGGAAAATATTATCAGGTTTATACTGATTTTTGTCCGGGATGGATTTCAGCTGAAGATATTGCAATATGTGATAACAGAAAAGAATGGCTGGATGCATGGGATTTCCCTGAAAACAGGCTTTTGGTAGTGTATGGTTCAAGGATTTCTACCGAGGATTCACGCACAAATCCGGATGTGGCCCGGCGCAGGCTTTCCATGGGGACAAGGCTTGAACTGGTTACCGGTCAAAAAAGAGGCAGCATGATCACCAACAGGAGTACCTATAATAACTATATCGTGTATCTTCCTGTCAGAAATGAAAATGGCTCTTATGAAAAAAAGGCTGCTTTGATATCCCAGCATAAAAAAGTAAAAGAAGGATATTTGGATCTGACAAAGGAAAATATCGCGAAGGTTGCATTCGGAATGTTGGGAGATACATACGGCTGGGGCGGCATGCTGGGCTCCGAAGACTGCTCGGGTTATGTGAGAAATGTTTATCGCTGTTTCGGATTTGAGCTTGCAAGGAACACCACATGGCAGAGTGCGATGCCTGTAAAGAAATATGATATGACGGACTATACGACAAAGAAAAAAGAGGCCATTCTTGACAATCTTCCATTAGGCAGCATTTTATTTTTCCCCGGACATGAGATGTTGTATCTTGGGAAGGTTGATGGCAGATATTATGTCATAGACTCTGTCAGTTCCATTATGAAGCCCGGTTCGGATCAGGTGCAGCGGGTACGCAGCGTGATCATCAACCCTCTGGATTTAAAAAGGCGAAATGGAGAACTGTGGATAGAGTCAATGAATGCGGCAATAGTATTATGGAATAAATAAGCTTCCGACACTCTGACTCAGATAATAACTGTCGGTATTAGAGGAGTGACACATAATGAGAATAACGGATAATGGAGAAGAAATCATCATACATCTTGAGGGACGGATTGATTCCGGCAATGCACATAGTATTGAAAATGAGATTGCGGAAGTGATCGGCGGCCGTGAAAATATCAGGGTAAAGATAGACGCCAGGGAGCTTGATTATATATCCAGCGCCGGTTTAAGAGTTCTTTTAAAAATCCGTAAACAGCTGGGATATTCGTTAGAGATCCGGAATGTTTCAAAGGATGTATATGATATTTTTGATACGACCGGATTCACGAGTTTATTTGATGTAAAAAAATCTTACAGAAGTATAAATGTGGACGGACTGGAGGTGATCGGAAGAGGTTTCTTTGGTACGGTCTACCGTCTGGATGATGAAACTATCGTAAAGGTCTATCAAGGAGAAGACAGCATCCAGAAGATAGAGAATGAAAAGAGGATGGCCAAGAAAGCTTTCTTAAGCGGAATACCGACTGCAATATCCTACGATATCGTAAAAGCAGGAGAAGATTATGGTTCTGTATTTGAACTTCTGAACGCAAAGTCTTTTCATGAACTTGCACAAAACGGGGATATGCCTCTGGCAGATATCATCGTCCGGTATACGGAATTGCTGAAACAAGTGCATGAAACAAGAGTGGAATTCGGGGAGCTTCCTTCCTACCGGGATCGTTTTCTTGATTATGTCAATGTGATCAAAGGGTGTCTTAAGGATGGGCAGGAGCAACAGTTAAAGAAGCTGCTTGCCGATATGCCGGAAGAAAATATAGTTGTTCACGGTGATATCCATATGAAAAATGTTATGATGGTTGACAATGAACCGATGCTGATCGATATGGACACTCTGGGTCTTGGTAATCCCGTTTTTGATCTGGCAGGGCTGTATGTGACATATCAGATGTTCGAGGAGGATGACCCGGATAATTCGATGGACTTCCTGGGAATGTCTAATGAAATGGTTGATGAAATATGGAACAGGATCATGGATTCCTATTTTGATTTCCGGGACAGTGAAGAAAAAAAGAAAATAACAGACAGGATTGTTCTTGTGGCGGTAATAAGGTTTCTGTTTCTTATCGTCACGACAGACTTGAAAAACAGCGAACTGGGAAAGAAAAGGATCGATCATGCGGTATCCCATATTGAAGAACTGCTGAAAACAGTAACGCAGCTTTCTATATAAAAAGTGGAGCTGCAAATCGAAATCCGAATCCTAAGATACAATTTTCTGATTTATTGAGGGTTAAGCATGAAAAAGTATTTTGAAACCATTATTAGTGCATCACTTATATTTATTATGCTGCTGTCAATCGTGCTGTCATTTACGGCAACAGCGGCAGAGAACGATGTACAGGGAACCGGTGAGCTTGCGTTTTTAAACGACCCCGGCTGCCGGATCGGGGTGAGTCCCGGGTCGATACAGGAGATGCTTGTCAATGAATCCTATCCCAATGCGCAGATAGTTTATATTGAGAAATATCAGGGATACATTGCTTTGGAGCAGGGAAAGCTCGATGCATATGTCTATGACAAGCTGCAGATGGAGCTTGCGGTCGCAAACGGTCAGAGCGGCGTAAGGGTATTGGATGAAACGATCGGGACGCCGATGAGCATTGCGCTTGGCATGGGCAGTGATCCTTCTGTGCCGGATTTAAAGGATCAGGTTAATTCCTTTATCCGGGATATCCGAGCTGACGGAACCTTGGATGATATGTACAACCGCTGGGCAGTAAAAGGAGACTATACCATGCCCGATATCCTCCAGCCGGATAATGCAAAATATCATCTGAAAATCGGTACGACAGGAGATGTAGAGCCGTACAGCTTTTATGACCACAATACGATAACGGGATATGATATAGAGCTTATGAACCGGTTCGGTGCATGGCTTGGCGCCGATGTGGAATTTCAGATATATACATGGGATTCCATCGTTGCGGCCGCACAATCGGGAAAGGTGGACATCATATCATCAAATCTGCAGAAAACGAAGGAAAGGGAGGAAACCATCGAATTTTCGGACAACCTTTATGAGGCCGAGAACGGCGTTATGGTGCGTGATTCCGGAGCAATGTCCGCAGGGGATGAGGACTCAAGCGTACATTGGCAGGATTACGACGGAATGCGGATAGGCGTGATCACGGGCACACTTATGGAGGATATTGCCAAAGAAAAATTCCCGAACAGTGAACATCTGTATTTCAACAGCTATCCGGATCTTTGTACGGCACTTTTATCGAAAAAGGTCGATGCGTTTCTGGCAGATGAGCCAAATCTTAAAACCATTCATTTTGAGCAGCCCGAGATCGACTATATCAAGGATAGGATTGAGAGCAACGCCTATAGCTTTGCCTTCAGAAAGGATGATCCGAAGGAAGCCAAGTTGTGCGATGAATTCAATGATTTTCTCGAAAAAATAAAAGAGGATGGCACGCTTGGGGAAATAGAAGATATCTGGCTCGGCATAGACGAGGACAAGCAGACGGTGGATATGTCAGACCTTGGCGGCGAGAATGGAACGATCCGGGTGGTTACAACATCTACGGATATGCCGTGGTCTTATGTTAAGGATGGCAAAAATGTCGGTTATGACATTGACCTTGTTACCCGTTTTTGCAGGGACAGAGGATATGCCCTTGAGCTGACGGATGTGGATTTTTCGGGGAGGATTCCGGCAGTAGAGTCAGGAAAATGCGATTTTTCAACAGATATGAATGTGACGCCGGAACGCGAGGAGCAGGTTCTGTTTTCGGAGCCTACATACAATGGCGGCGTTGTTCTTGCGGTTTTAACAAAAGATCTTGAGGCGGTTCCTGCCAACAAGGGACAGGATTTATCTCTCTGGGGCAGTATCCGATCCGGTTTTGAAAAAACCTTTATCCGCGAAAACCGTTACATGCTTTTTTTGTCAGGAATGTGGACGACAGTTCTCATAACGGTTCTTTCTGTCCTATTTGGCACGGCACTTGGTTTTTTGGTATATATGGGCTGCAGAAATGAAAATGCGGCAGCAAATGCCATTGCAGGACTCTTTGTATGGCTGGTGCAGGGGATGCCGGCGGTGGTTCTTTTGATGATCCTGTATTATGTCATATTCGCGCATGCCGCGGTCAGCGGTACGGCAGTATCTGTCATAGCATTCACGCTTGTATTTGGAGCCGGAGTATTTGGAATGTTAAAATCCGGTGTGGGTGCAGTCGATACAGGACAAACGGAAGCAGCCTATGCGCTTGGATACGGCAACATACATACATTTTTCAGGATCATATTGCCGCAGGCGGTTCCGCATTTTCTTCCTGCATATAAAGGAGAGATCGTGGCACTGTTGAAAGCTACAGCCATTGTCGGATATATTGCGGTGCAGGATCTGACAAAAATGGGAGACATTGTAAGAGGACGCACATATGACGCGTTTTTCCCGCTTATTTCTGTCGCGGTCATCTATTTTGTCCTGGGCGGACTCCTTACCTTCGCGGTAAACAGTATCGAGATAAGCATTAATCCAAAACGGCGGAAGAGAGAAGACATATTAAAGGGGGTTCGTACTGATGATTAAGATAAGGAATCTGAGAAAGGAATATGATTCTGTTACTCCCCTGCAGGATGTATCCCTTACGGTAAATGACGGTGATGTGATCTCCGTGATCGGACCGTCCGGAACGGGAAAGTCAACCTTGATCCGATGCATCAACCTGTTGGAGAGGCCTACCTCCGGACAGATCATTTTAAATGGTGAGGATATCACGGCCAAAGGCTATGACATAAGAAAAGCCAGGCGTAAAATGGGAATGGTATTCCAGTCCTTTAATCTTTTTGGACATCTGACAGTCATTGAAAATCTTATGCTTGCTCCCATGGATCTCCTTAAGAAGGGCAAACAGGAGGCCTATGACACAGGAATGGAATATTTAAAGCGTGTCGGTCTTGCAAATAAGGCACTGGCATACCCTGACGAGCTTTCCGGAGGGCAGAAGCAGAGAGTGGCAATCGCAAGGACGCTTTGCATGGATCTGGAAGTGATTTTGCTGGATGAGCCTACCAGCGCGCTGGATCCTACCATGGTATCGGAAGTACAGGCAGTAATCCGCGACCTGTCCAAAAGTGGCAAGACCATGCTGATCGTTACGCATGAGATGAATTTTGCCAGGGCAATCTCCAATCGGGTTCTTTTCATGGATGAGGGCGGTATTTACGAAGAAGGTACTCCGGATGAGATTTTTGACAATCCCAAGAGGGAAAAGACCAGACGGTTTATCCGAAGGCTAAAGGTTTTTGAGGCAGAGATACATTCAGGGGATTATGATTTCATTGGGTTCGGGGCCGAGCTTGACAGATATCTTCTGCAGAATGATGTTGCTCCGTCCGAAAAGTACCGCATAAGGCTCGCTATTGAAGAGCTTGTACAGCAGATACTTCTGCCGCGCTCTGACGAACCGGATATCCGTATCATGGTGGAGTATTCCGAACAGGATAAGCACAGTCTTGTAACGGTCACCTATGGCGGAGAGCCTTTTGATGTCAGAGAAACCGATAATGAGCTTTCATTATCTGTGCTTGAAAATATGGCAGGTGACATCAGATATCGTTATGAAAACGACGGCGAAGAGCCTAACAGGGTTGAGATATGGATAAAATAGAAAATTTACGCATAAAGCAGATTGATTATGATGTTAGGAGGACAGATGGATGAAGGAAATTGGTATTACCGATATTGAAGGCTTTAAGATCGGGCAGGCAGAGAATGTCCAAGCGGGCACCGGATGTACCGTGATTTTAGCAGAAGACGATATGGCGGCCGGAATGGATGTGCGGGGCGGATGCCCTGCGTCGAGGGAAAGCGAACTATTAAAACCAACGGCAACAGAAAAGCGTATTCACGCCGTGCTAAATGCTGTATCGGCCTACGGGTTTCCTGCATATAAAGATTTGATATTGTTGGGAGGTGCAAAATGAAAAAGAAAATGTATTTTTTGTCGGTGCTTTTAGTGACTCTGTTGTTTGTGGCGGCAGGCTGCGGCAGTAGTGTATCCGTATCGGAGGAAAATGATTTTGCCGATGCAGATACAGATGTGTCCGACGCAGAAGGAGAGGCAGATACCGGGGCACTTCCGCCTTATGTATATGACGGTGATGCGGATATCGCCGCGATATGTGATTATCTTACGAATGAGGTTGCGTCAAACTATGATGCCGCCGATGTTTCTATTCCCTACATGAAGGTGGTCGATAAGGACGACAGTGACCCGGACGATACGAAGGTGTGGGGCGATTTCTGGGTGATCAATTACGACTTGAAAGGGGATGTTCTGGAGATGGCTTCCGGCGGGAATTATCCGGGACTGATGCATCTTAAGAAAAATGATGACGCAAGTTTTACCGTGACGGATTTCGAAGCAGTGGAAGACGGATCGAATTTTCTCCAAAGCGCACAGAAAATCTTCGGAGACAGGTATGAAGATTTTGCCAAGGCTCAGGCAGATGATGAAGCAATGGAAAAAATTCGGGCGGAATTCATCAAAGATTATGTGGATGCCAATGGTCTGAACATTACGGCATATCAGGATTACGGCTGGGATCCGGTGACGCTGGAGTGAGTATATTTTGTATTTAGAAAGCTTGCAGCGCTAATAACCTGAAATGGCAGCAAAGTTTTAGGAGCGAAAATGCATCATCCAGATTCCGTTGTAAGAAGCCGGGGAAAATGATAAAATAAAATCCGAATAATGATTACAGACTGGGGACAGAAAGAAAAGCGGGAGGCGGCAAGATGCGTGAGGCGAACAGAAAGCTACCGATCGGGATACAGGATTTTGCGAGTGTCCGGGGAGAAGGATATCTCTATGTGGATAAAACAGAATACATTTACCGTTTGGCACATAATGGAAAACCATATTTCCTGAGCCGTCCGAGACGGTTCGGAAAGAGCCTTTTTCTGTCAACGCTGCGCTACTACTTCGAAGGAAAAAAGGAGCTGTTCCAGGGACTTTTGATCGAGGAGCTGGAAAAGGGTAACGCGGACGCATGGCAGGAATATCCGGTCTTTTATATTGATTTCAACAAAGCGAATTTTAAGGCGGATGCAGCGCTTGAAGAGGTGCTTGACGAGCATCTTAGGGGCTGGGAGTCCATATACGGCGATGAAGGCAGGGATGCGCCATTATCGGAACGGTTCCGGTATCTGATCAGAAAAGCGTATGAAAAGACGGGGAAGAAGGCTGTCGTTCTCGTCGATGAGTATGACAAGCCTCTCTTAGAGGGCGGAAACACTGAGCGAATTGAGCACAACAAAGAGGTATTCAAGGGTTTTTTCAGCACGCTGAAGAGCTATGACGGGTACCTTAAGTTTGTATTTATGACGGGGGTGACCAAGTTCAGCAAGGTGAGCATCTTCAGTGACCTGAATCAGCTGAGGGATATTTCTTTGTCGGCAGAATATGCCCATATATGCGGCATATCGGAAAAAGAGCTCAAGGAATACTTTATGCCGGAGATAGAGGCTATGGCTTCGGAACGGGGGCAGAATACAGAGGACTGTCTGAACAGGCTGAAAAAGATGTATGACGGATACCACTTCCATCAGAAAACGGATGGGGTATACAATCCATTCAGTCTGTTGAATGCCTTACAGGAAAAGGAATTCGGGATGTACTGGTTTTCCACCGGGACGCCGACATTCTTAATTGACAAGTTAAAAGAGTCCGGGTTCGATGCGAAGCAGTTTTCGACAGATGATTATTATGAGGAGGAGTCCTCTTTAACGGATTACAGGATGGACAATGAGAATCCGGTGCCGCTTTTTTATCAGACCGGTTATCTCACGATAAAAGGGTATGACGAGGAATTTCGGAGCTATGCGCTGGGATACCCGAATGAAGAGGTGCGTTATGGTTTCTTAAAGAGCCTCGCCCCTTATTATCTATGTGCAGAAAAGACATCCCGGCCTTTGGATGTGAGGAACTTTGTAAAGGATATCCGCAGAGGCGACACAGACAGCCTCAGGGACCGTTTCACGGCGCTGTTTGCGAGGCTTCCCTATCCGTCTGAGGAGAAAGTGGTCGAACAGAATTTCCAGAATGTGATCTACATTGTTTTCATGCTTTTAGGACAGTTTGTCGTTACAGAGTGGCACAGCGCGAAGGGAAGAGCTGACTGCGTTGTGGAGACGGACGATTATGTATACCTCTTTGAATTCAAGCGGGATAAAAGCGCCGAGGAGGCTTTAAAGCAGATCGAGGATTCCGGGTACGCGAAGCCCTATGCCGCGGATGGGCGGACGCTTCTTAAGGTAGGGGTGAATTTCAACTCCAGCGAACGGACCATAGATGGCTGGGAGGTTGCGCAGTGACAGTCTGTTTGTCTTCGCAAAAAAATCTTATCAGCACCTATTATGCGTCATGTCAACTATATTCTTTTTTGCTTAACGAAATGACATTGGTTGTGAATGGCAGTGATTATGCTATGCATCATCCAGATTCCGTTGTAAGAAGCCGGGGAAAATGATAAAATAAAATCCAAATTATGATTACAGACTGGAGACAGAAAGAAAAGCGGGAGGCGGCAAGATGCATGAGGCGAACAGAAAGCTACCGATCGGGATACAGGATTTTGAGAAAATAAGGCGGGAAGGCTTCCTTTATGTTGATAAAACGGAGTATGTTTACAAGCTGGTCCAGAGCGGAATGCCCTATTTTCTGAGCCGTCCGAGACGGTTCGGAAAGAGCCTTTTTCTGTCAACGCTGCGCTACTACTTCGAAGGAAAAAAGGAGCTGTTCCAGGGACTTTTGATCGAGGAGCTGGAAAAAGATAACGCGGACGCATGGCAGGAATATCCGGTCTTTTATATTGATTTTAATAAAGCCAATTTCAAGGCGGATGCGGCGCTTGAAGCGGTGCTTGACGAGCATCTTAGGGGCTGGGAGTCCATATACGGCGATGAAGACAGGGATGCGCCATTGTCGGAACGGTTCCGGTATCTGATCAGAAAAGCGTATGAAAAGACGGGGAAGAAAGCTGTCGTTCTCGTTGATGAGTATGACAAGCCTCTCTTGGAAGGCGGAAACCCAGAGCGGATCGAGCACAACAAAGAGGTGTTCAAGGGTTTTTTCAGTACATTGAAGAGCTATGACAGCTACCTTAAGTTTGTATTCATGACGGGGGTGACCAAGTTCAGCAAGGTGAGCATCTTCAGTGACCTGAACCAGCTGAACGATATTTCTCTTGACCTTGATTACAGCGGGATCTGCGGCATTACAGAGTCAGAGATGAAGGAAAACTTCATGCCCGAAATAGAAGCTATGGCAAAAGCGAGGGCACTTTCTGCAGAAGCGTGCCTGAATACACTGAAAAAAATGTATGATGGCTATCATTTTCATCAGAGTGCGCAAGGAGTATACAACCCCTTCAGCCTGATCAGCTCGCTTTCGAAAAAGGAATTCGGGATGTACTGGTTTTCCACCGGGACGCCAACATTCTTAATTGACAAGTTAAAAGAGTCCGGGTTTGATGCGAAACGCATCACGGAAGGGAAACTATACGCTGACGCAAACATACTGACGGACTACCGCTATGACAATCCGAATCCCATACCGCTTTTTTATCAGACGGGATATCTGACAATCAAAGGATATGATGAAAAATACAGGAGTTACCGCCTGGATTATCCAAACGATGAAGTAAGGTACGGATTCATGGAAAGTCTTGCGCCGATGTTTTTGCAGGACGAAGGCTCCCCGGATCCGTTGGATATCCGTTCCTTTGGGATTGATATAGAAACCGGCGACACAGACAGCCTCAGGGACCGTTTCACGGCGCTGTTTGCGAGGCTTCCGTATCCGTCCGATGAGAAAGCGGTCGAACAGAATTTCCAGAATGTGATCTACATTGTTTTCATGCTTTTAGGACAGTTTGTCGTTACAGAGTGGCACAGCGCGAAGGGAAGAGCTGACTGCGTTGTGGAGACGGAGGATTATGTATACCTCTTTGAATTCAAGCGGGATAAAAGCGCCGAGGAGGCTTTAAAGCAGATCGAGGATTCCGGGTACGCGAAGCCCTATGCCGCGGATGGGCGGACACTTCTTAAGGTAGGGGTAAACTTCAACTCCAGCGGACGGACCATAGATGGATGGGAGGTTGCGCGGTAACGGTAATTAGGCTGTCAGGATTTTTGCGTGGGAAAGAACCGGTGTGGCTTAAATATGTGGCTGTGCCGGTTTTTTGATGCGGCAAGCCGCAGTAAAATGTTTTTATTTCAGTACAATATTAAAAAACGGCATTTTAGAGCTTATTTGTTGGACATTTGTAGGACAGGGTACTTTATAATGTATCTGTCACGATAAATATGCGCAAAATGTGGGGAAACCGGCATTGTAGAAAGGAAAGATAAATGAAAAAGAGATTCGCCCGGAAAGTAAAATGTGTACTGATGTGTGCAGTGGTTCTTTGCACGGCGGTTTTTGCTGTATCGTGCGGGGGAACCAATGCCGTAGATGAGGAGGGGAGTGCAACCGTTTCGCGTATGACGCTTGATGAGAAGCTGTCGCAGATGATCATTCCCGCGATCCGTACATGGAATGAAAACGAAGTGACGGATCTGGATGAAGTGCCCGATCTAAAGGAAGCTTTGAAAAAACATCAGTACGGAGGGATCATTTTGTTCGCGCAGAACATCAAAGATACGGAACAGACAGTAAAGCTCGTATCCGGATTACAAGCCAACAACCTTGCTAATGAAGAGGCATCCGTGCATATTCCGTACCTGATGCCGCTGGATGAAGAGGGCGGGATCGTGATCCGTTTGACGGATGGGACACGGATGACAGGCAATATGGCCATCGGCGCGACCGGAGACGCAGCAGAGGAAAATGCCCTTGCGACGGGCAGGATCATAGGAGAGGAGCTTTCTGCGCTTGGCTTCAACGCGGATTTCGCCCCGGTCGTTGATGTCAACAATAATGCGGCAAATCCTGTCATCGGCGTGCGGTCATTTTCGGATGATCCAGGGACCGTTGCCGCGCTCGGTACAAGTTATATGGACGGACTGGCGGGGATGAATATCGTCGCTTCCTGCAAGCATTTTCCGGGGCACGGCGATACGGATGTTGACAGCCATATTGGTACACCCACGGTCGAAAAGACCTATGAACAGCTTCAGCAGACAGAGCTGGTTCCTTTTGAGACTATGATCGGACATGGCGTGGACATGGTCATGACGGCACACATTACATTTCCGAAGATAGATGACAAAGTTACTTACGGTGACGGAACAGAGGGCTATTATCCTGCGACCATGTCAAAAAAGATCATTACAGACATCCTCAGAGGGGATCTCGGGTATGACGGGGTTGTGGTAACGGATGCGCTGGAGATGGACGCGATCATGAATGCCGCTTTGGTAGAAGGAGAACCGCAATCAACGGAATACATGGTCAATGTAGCGGAAAAGGTCATTAACGCCGGAGTAGACATCCTTCTGATACCCAAGGATTTAAAGGACGCGGAATCCGCCGCATTTTATGACGATTACATTTCCGGACTGGAGGCAAAGGTAGAAGACGGCACCATTCCGGAGGAGCGCATTGATGAGAGCGTGGAGCGGATTTTAAAGCTCAAGGAAAAGTACGGCATTGAAGAATCGGCATATTCAGACAATGACATCGAAGAAGCGATCGAAAATGCGAAAAGCGTTGTCGGTTCCGTAGAGCATCATAAGGATGAGATGGAGATTGCCCGCGGTGCCATTACCGTATTGAAAAACGATGGGAATACGCTGCCCATTTCAAAATACGCTGACAGAGTATTTCTGCTTGGCAGAGTGGAAACAGACAGGACACTTGTGGAGAGCACGATGTCCGCGCTGAAGGATGAAGGCGTGATCAGTCCGGACACTGAGGTGTCGTTTGATTATTATATTGAACCCGACCCGGAAGGGGAAAAGCTGCATTATACGGAAGAAATGGCTGAAAGCATCCGCAACGCTGATGTAGTGATCGGAATGACACAGACCTACAATACGGATGTGCTCGCGGAAAGCTCTCCCATGTATCAAGCTGTCAGTAAAGCGATCAATGATGTCCATGAAGGCGGGGGAAGGTTTGTGCTTTTAAGCTGCCGGCTGCCATATGATGCGGCGCGCTTTTTGGATGCCGATGCGGTCGTGCTGGCTTATCTGGGGGCAGGAATGGATATAGATCCGACTGCGGCAGATGGCAGTTCCATAGGGACAGGCGCATACAATGCCAACGCGGCGGCAGCCCTCGAAGTGATTGCCGGAAAGACGGCATCGTCAGGCAGGCTTCCGGTCAACATACCGGAAATGAACATCAATAGCGACGGCACTGTATCCTATGGGGATGAACTGCTCTATAAGAGGGGCGCCGGCTATTAATATGCGGCTGTGGACAGAATGCTTTATAATGTATCTGCTACGATAAATATGCACAAAATGTAGAGGTCGGCATTGCAGCGGAGACGGACTGCCGGCATTTAATGGAGGAATCACAAAATGAAAAAAAGAAGCATTGCTTTGATGCTGGCGACGGTGCTGGCAGTGACCGGACTGTTCGGGTGCGGGGCATCTTCCGGTTCCAAAGGAGACTTGGCAGGGAAAACGGCCAATGAGTCTTCGGATGATGACAGTACGCTTCGGTTGGCGATCAGCACGGATATCGTCAGTATGGACGCCCATAGGACGACCAACGATTATCTGGTGCCGATGAATGTATTTGACACCCTTTTTGCCATAAGGAAGAATGACGACGGAAGCACGGAGATCGTAAACAGTCTTGCCGATTCCTATGAGATATCGGACGACGGACTGGTATATCGCTTTACGCTGAAAGACGGTGTGGTCTTTTCCGATGGGACGCCGCTTACGGCGGAGGATGTGAAGTTTACTTTTGAGCGGATACTCACCCTGCCGGAGAGCGCGCAGACGGATTTCGTGATTGCGATTGATGGGGCACAGGAGCTTTTGGACGGTGAGGCGGAAAGCCTGCGGGGAATTGAGGTAGAGGACGATCTGCATTTTACCGTGACGCTTGCGGAGCCGTTTGCCGGATTTCTGTCACAGCTTGCGGCGCCGTCCACCGTAATTTATTCCAAAAAAATTGTGACGGATGCCGGAGATGATTTCGGATCTGTTCCGGAAAAGACGCTTGGCACCGGCCCGTATATCGTCAAGGAGTGGAAGCGGGGGAGCGGACTTGTGTTTGAGTACAATCCTCTTTATTGGGGAGAGGAGCCTTCCGCAAAGCGGGTGGAGGTGTCCGTGATGGAGCCGCAGGCGATGAATATGGCTTTTCAGAAAGGGGATCTTGATATCATAGACTGCCTGTTTTTGGATGCGGCGGTCATTGATTCCACATACAAGACGGATGCCTACAAGGACAGTCTCGTATCTGTGGACCGTATGGGTTTAAATTACTTTATGCTCAATGAAAATGCAGAGCCGCTGAATGATGTGCGGGTGAGACGGGCCATACAGATGGCGATTGACCGTCAGTCCATTTTGGATTCCATCTACAGCGGGGACGGAAAGCTCGAAGACGGTGTTTATCCGACCGGATGCATCGGTTACAGCGAGGAGAACCAGGGATGGCTTTCTTACGATCCCGAAGGGGCAAAGGCACTGCTTAAAGAAGCGGGTTACGGCGACGGCTTTGATATGGAAATTGATGTTGATTCTTCCGCCACGGATGCCGCGACAAATACGATCCAGATTATCGCGCAGAACCTTTCCGACGCAGGGATCCGCGCCAATATCAATACGATTGACCACGCGAGCTGGCTTGACCTCAGAAACAGCGGTGACATGAGTTCCTATCTGGCGCTTTGGATTCTGGATTTCAATGATCCGGACAATATTCTCTACACATTCTTCGGCAGCAATGAAAATACGGTGATCCGGTCGAACCATTATCCGGACAGTGAAGTGATCGCCAGAGTCGGTGCCGCGCGTGCCATCGTCGATGAAGAGCAGCGGATGGAAGAGTATGCCGCGTTGGAAAAGAAGCTTGTTCAGGATGACGCGGTCTGGGTGCCGATGTTTTCCTTGAAGCATCTCTTTGTCAAGAGCAGCCGGGTGGAAAGCTTTACACCGCAGTGGGCAGGCTGGAGCGATATTTACTTTACGGGAGTAGTATTGAAATAATGATGGCAGGGTTAGTAAGAAGATTGTCCGGCGTGGTGCTGGTGCTCATCGGCGTGATGCTGCTGATCTTTGTGATGCTCCGCATCATTCCCGGTGATCCCGCATCTGTGCTTTTGAATGAGCATGTGAGTCCGGCGACCATTGAAAAGCTGACAGAGAGCATGGGCTTAAACAAGAGCCTGCCGGAACAGTTTTGGGATTATCTGAAAGGCGTGCTAAAGGGCGACTTCGGAGAGAGCTACTATCTTCATCAATCGGTGAATGCGCTGATGACAGAGGCGTTTCCCTATACGATAAGGCTGGCGTGTATGGCGGCAGCCTTTGCGTGGTGTTTCGGCATTTTCTCTGGCATCATCTCTGTGATCCGCTATGAACGGCTCTTGGATTATCTGTTTCGGGGACTGTCGCTGCTGGGGATTTCTGTCCCCATTTTTATGGTAGCTCTCTTTTTGCAGTACCTGCTGTATTATCGATGGTCGCTTGTGCCTCTTACCTACGACGGGAGTATCTTTTCGTTGATCCTGCCCGCCGTGGTTCTGGGGTGGGACAGCGCGGGGAGCATTGCAAGACTGACCCGTTCCGGCCTGATCGAGCAGATGGGAGAGCCGTACATTGACACGGCAAAGGCAAAAGGGCTGATCCATGCGAAGGCCGTGTGGACGCACGCTTTACGGAATGCCATTCTGCCGGTCATTACGATGATGGCATTGCAGCTTTCGGGGATGCTTTCGGGAGCGGTGATCACGGAGAGCATTTTCGGAATACCCGGTTTGGGAAGGCTTGCCCTTACCGCGATACAGACGAGGGATATGCCGCTTTTGCAAGGCACTGTGCTCTTTTCGGCGTTCCTGATCGCGCTTGGAAACATGGCGGCAGATATCATCAACACTTTACTGGATCCGAGGCGCAGATGGGGATGAACGATTTTTGGAAATTATGTATAAAAAACAAGTCGGTGACGGTTCCGGCAATCATTATTGTCAGTATCATGCTGCTTGCGGTCTTTGCGCCGATGATCACGCAATATGACGAGACACGGCAGGATCTGCTGATGCGTCTCGTGCCGCCGCAAAGCGGGCACATCTTTGGCACGGACGAGCTGGGACGGGATGTCTTTACACGGATTCTCTATGGGACGAGGATTTCTCTGTCTATTGCTCTTTTTCCTACGGCAATCGCGGTGGCAGTGGGAACTGCTTTGGGGATATTGTCCGCCTATTTCGGCAAGTGGGCGGATTTTGCCATTATGCGTCTGGCGGATATCATGCTTTCCATACCGGGAATGCTTCTGGCGATGGTGGTGCTCTATACGTTTGGAGGTTCCCTGTCATCGGTGTATATCGCTCTTGTCCTTATGGAGTGGGGCTCTGTCGCGCGGGTCACGAGGGCGGCGGCAGAAGGGATATTGGAAAATGATTATGTGCTCGCGGCGCGGGCGATGGGAGTCAGAGGCTATGCGATCATCTTCCGTCATATTCTCCCCAATCTGATACCGTCAATCATTGTCCTTTTTACGGTGAACATTCCATCATCCATTTTAGCGGAGAGCGCGCTGAGTTTTCTGGGGATCGGGATCCAGCCGCCGAAGGTGTCGCTGGGGCTGATGGCGGGCACTTCCAAGCAGTTTTTGTTTCAGATGCCGTGGCTGTCTTTGGCACCGGCCGGAATGATCATGCTGCTTTCGCTTTCGTTCAATTTCCTTGGGGACGCTTTGCGGGATGTGCTTGATCCAAAAAGGAGAGCGGTATGAGCAATACACTTTTGGAGATCAAAAATCTGACGGTGTCCGTAGAAAAAGCGGGAAGGCTTACCGCCATCGTCAAGGGTGTGGATATTAAGGTGCCGCAAGGGAAAATCGTAGGGCTGGTCGGCGAGTCCGGATGCGGGAAAAGCATGACGGCTAAAACGATAAACGGCATACTGCCGACCGCGGCAAAGATCACGGATGGAGCCGTTCTCTGGCACGGAAATCCCAATACGGAGACTGACCTTGCCAGGCTTTCGGAGCAAAAGCTGCGAAAGCTGTGCGGTTCACAGATCGGGATGGTGTTTCAGGAGCCAATGACATCTTTAAACCCCATGATGCGGATCGGCAGTCAGGTCAGTGAGGCTCTGCTGATTCATAAGCTTGTCCAAAATAAAAAAGAGGCAAGGGCAAAAACGATCCGGTTGCTGGACGAAGTCGGCATACCGGAGCCGGAGCTTCGGTACCGTTCGTTTCCGCACGAGCTGTCGGGCGGGATGCGGCAGAGAGTCATGATCGCGATGGCGGTTATCTGTGAGCCGAAGCTTCTGATTGCCGATGAGCCGACCACCGCATTGGATGTGACGATAGAGGCTCAGATATTAAAGCTCATCAAGAAAATGTGTGACGCCTATTCGATGAGCGCGATCGTGATCACGCACAATATGGGCGTCGTGGCGCAGATCTGTGACTATGTGTATGTGATGTATATGGGCCGGATCATGGAGCGGACGACTGTAAAACGGCTGTTTGAGCGGCCGCTGCACCCTTATACGAGGGGACTTCTGGCATCCATACCGCGGATTGGAAAGAATCCGGAATACCTACAGACCATACCGGGCAATATTCCGGAGATCGGAAAAGAGATTGTGGGATGCGAGTTCTGTCTGCGGTGCAGCGACGATGAGCGGGCATGTTTCTTTGAGAAGCCCATGGAACGGGAAATCGAAGAGGGACATTTCGTGCGGTGCCATACGGCATAGCCAGAAAGAATGATGTGTGAATGCAATCCGTGGAAAAATCGGCGGACAGAGGATAGGAGCTTTGAAATTGATGGACGGCGCGTTGATCATCGCAAAAGGAATCCATAAGAGCTACCCGATTGGCAGGGGAAAACGGCATCCTGCCGTGAAGGATGTGAGTCTGGAGTTGTATAAGGGCGAAACGCTGGCGCTGGTCGGGGAATCGGGATGCGGAAAGAGCACGCTGGCGAGGATATTGATGCGGCTGACAGAGGCGGACAGCGGTGAGATTTATTTTGACGGGGATCAGATATCCGGACTGGCCGGCAGAGACTTTCGACCGTACCGAAGGCGGATGCAGATGGTCTTTCAAGACCCTGCCTCCTCTCTGGATCCCCGTATGAAGGTGAAAGACATCATAGCGGAACCGCTGAAGACCTGGCATATTTTTGACAACAAGGCGGAGATACTGGAGCGGGTAAAGGAGCTGCTGGATATGGTGGAGCTGAAGGAGAGCGCGCTTGAACGGTATCCGCACCAGTTTTCCGGCGGTCAGAAGCAGCGGATCGGAATTGCGCGGGCGATTGCGTTGGAACCGGAGCTTTTGGTTTGTGACGAATCGGTGTCGGCTTTGGATGTTTCCGTGCAGGCACAGATTTTAAATTTGCTGAAAAAGTTAAAAGGCGAGCTGGGGTTATCGTGCCTGTTCATCAGTCACGATCTTTCGGTGGTGAATTTTATTGCGGACAGAGTGTGCGTAATGCGTGGCGGAATGCTTTGTGAAACGGCAGAAACGGAAGAACTTTACGCAAATCCCCGGCATGAGTACACAAAATATCTGCTGTCATCCATCCCCGTGGTGCCGGGGATGCAGGGAGCTTGAAGAGGCGGGCGGCTGTGTTTCGGTTATAAGCCAAGGAAGGACACTCATATGGCACTAGAAATACAAATGGAAATACTGCTTGTCGTGGTTCTGCTGATACAGCTCGGCGGACTTGCGATGGTGCTTCTGATCGATCCGTATATCCGCAGTGAGTGCCGGAAGATTATGCTGGTCATTGTGTTTCTGGTCTTTCTGCTTTTGGTCAGAGACTTAATCGCCCATCAGCTGGATCTGATCGGTACAATGCCGTTCCGGCGGACATTGTGCGCGATTTTCGGATACATCCTGCGGCCGGTGCTGATCATACTGTATCTGTATGTTGTGCAGCCTGAACGCAGATACACTGCGGCGTGGATTCTGGCCGGAATCAATGCCGCCGTATATCTGACAGCGATCTTTTCCGGCATCTGTTTTTCCATTGACGCAGACAATGTGTTCCACCGGGGGCCGCTCGGGTATACCACCCACATCATCTGTATAGCGCTGCTGATTTACAACCTGTGGATGACCATCCGGGAGTACGGCGGCATACGGAAAAAGGAAAGCGTGATTCCCATAGCTGTTACAGGGCTGGTCATGATTGCGGCAATCTCTGATTCGGTTGTGGATTACCGCGATTATCCGGTGACTTTCGGTACTGTTGTCGTCTCCACTGTCAACATGTTTTATTATATCTGGCTGCATCTGCAGTTCGTGCGGGAGCATGAAGCAGACTTGAAGGCGCAGCAGCGGATACAGATTATGATGACACAGATTCAGCCGCATTTTCTTTACAATACGATTGCGACCTTCCGCGCGCTGTGCCGCAAAGATCCGTCAAAGGCAGCAGAGCTTGCGGGCAAGTTCGCCGGTTATCTGCGCCAGAATCTGGACACACTTGATGCGGGGGGGCGGATTCCGTTCCGCAGAGAATTGGCGCATACAAAGCTTTACACGGATATCGAGATGGTGCGTTTTGACAACATCCGGGTGGATTATTCGATTGTGGATGACGATTTTACCGTACCGTCTCTGACCGTACAGCCGATTGTGGAAAACGCGATCCGGCACGGCGTGCGCGTCCGTGATAAGGGCATCGTTACTGTTACAGCCAGACGAAACAGGGATGTCCACGAAATTGTAATACAAGATAATGGAACCGGCTTTCATCCTGAAATGGTTAATACGGCAAACGGCAAGCATATCGGAATTGCCAATGTCAGGGAGAGAGTGGAGGCGATGTGCGGCGGCACACTTTGGATTGACAGTCAGATCGGGGAAGGCACGAAGGTAGTGATCCGTCTGCCTGACATACAATAAAATAATTGCATGCAAACGGAAACTCATGAAGCTGAAATAAAATGATACAGCTTGAAAATACAGCAGGAAAGTGTAAAATATTTTGGACAGGCAGAGGAGGATTTCACATGAACAAGCTTTTTATCCATTTAGGCACACCGAAGACAGCGACGACGGCGATTCAATATTTTCTGCATAACAATAATGACCGGCTGCTTGCAATGGGCTATGAATTTCCGGATACCCAGGAGGATTTTAAAAGCGACAAAGGCTTTGCGCAGGTTAATAACGATGAATCGGCTTTCGCAAACGGGAATATCATTATGGACGCCCGGGTATTGACTGCGTATAAACGGGGGCAGGAGGCATTTGAAGATATATTAAGTTATGTATTTCCGGACATGGCAGAGTACTACCGGGGAGTTATCGCGGATAATAAGACGGATTTTGATACAGTTGTCGGATATCTTAAGGAGAAGCTTGAAAAACATCATGTTATCATCTCTTCTGAAAATTTATGGACCTTCAGCTATGATTTTCTGGAACGCTTTGCGCAGGAATTCGGAAACAGGATAGAAATCATTGTTTATCTGAGAAGACAGGACAGCTATGTTGAATCCATGTGGAATGAAGTGATAAAGCTGGGCGTGGTCTCGGATATCATAGAAGACTATCTTTTCTTCATGCTTTCGGAGGAGAATGACAATCATGGCCTGCGTTATAAGAGGCGGCTGCAGAGGATAGCAAAGATCGTCGGCAAAGAAAACATCCATGTGAGACTGTTCGAGGATCAGACGCTCAAGACATCGGGAGGTATCAGTTTCGACTTTTTGCGTACCATCGGCATTGCGCCGGAAAAAAGTGAGTGGACCAAGCCAAAAATAAAGGTCAATGAAAGGATCAGCGGACCTGCCGTCAATATGAAGCGCATTTTTAATGAATACCTGCAGCATAAGGTTGGCAGTAAAGGAGATATCCTTGATCAGATCCCAAACCATGTAGGCAGATACAACCGGATATTCTCAAGGCTCAGTACCGAATATGTGAAAACACTGTCAGGAAAGGATTTCTATTTCTCGGCTGACTACCGAATGAGGATGGAGAGGCTGTTTTTGGATGATAATACATGGATTGCGCAGGAATTTTTCGGAAAGAAGGAAGGTGAGGGGCTGTTTTCGGACAACGATTGGACGACGGAGCGGAATGTGGCGCCCCTTACCATGAATGAAGAAATGCTGCTGCGTCTGCTGTTTGAGGTCTGCTACAACGAAGAAGTCAGAGAAGATCTGAGCGTATAAAATGTTTATGTTACAAGGCGGGAAATTTAAAAAAGATGTCATTTCCAGCATGTTTTTGCCGGCGGCCGTCACGATGATTTTTACCCAGATGACCGGCGTGGTAGCAAATATTATTGATGGCATTATTACCAGCAGATTCCTGGGCGAAGATGCCTATTCGGCGGTGTCGCTTTTGGGACCCATGGTAAATATCATACTTCTTCTGGCCGGATTCATTTCGATCGGAGGACAGATCGTCTGCGCCCAGAAGGTAGGAAAAGGAGAACGGGATGAGGCCAGCGCCATATTCACATTCTCCGTACTCTTTGGCATAGTAATCGCGCTTTTATTTGTGCTGTTGTCCGTGGTTTCTCCTGAAATGATGTTTCGGATATGCGGGGTATCCCTTGACGAGCGGCCGGAGCTGTATGAGCACATGTTAAGATATCTGAATGGATATGTGATCGGCATCCCTGCCGTGGTCATGGTTCAGGTTTTAAGTCCTTTCGTCGTGATGGACAATGGGAAGAGGCTGGTAACTGCCGCATCTGTGGTATTGTGCGCGGCGGATATAGCGGGAGACCTTGCGAATGTCCTTGTTTTTAACGGAGGCATCTATGGTATGGGTGTGGCGACTTCGGCGGCAATGTGGCTTCAGCTTGCGGCAATCATGATCTATTTTGCCGGGAGGTCCAGATATTTTCGCGTTACCATGCGGGCTTTTTCCTTTTCGCATCTGAAGGATATCGTAAAGGACGGCTCATTGACTTTTGTGAAAAGACTTGCAACGATCCTTAGGGATATCGCCACCAACCGGATCAATCTGTTTGTGGCGGTCAGCACGGCCGCGATCGCTGCACGAGGCATGCAGAGCGACTTAAACACGCTCCTTTTTTGCATCGGGATGGGCATCGGAAGAACGCTGCTTACCATGGCATCCATGTACTATGGGGCATCCGACCGAAAGGGGCTTGAGAGAGTGTTCGCGTATTCGCTCAGGCTGAGCATGGTCATCACTGCAGCTGTCGGAGTGCTTCTGTTTGTCTTTGCGCCGTTTATTTCAAAAATATATACAGACGATCCGGAGGTGATCGAGCTGTCCGTCTTCAGTATCCGATGTATGGCGATCGGACTTCCGATGGATTCCTTTACAGAAATCCTTCAGGATTATCTGCAGGGCATTCAAAACCGCAGACTTATGAATATCCTATGTTTTTCGGAGCGGTTCTTTATTCCCGTGGCGATGGCTTTCGTTCTCGGCATGATCTTCGGCTCCAAGGGGATTATGGCCTCTCTGGCGGTAGGCAAGGTATTGTTGATACTTACATTGGCAGGTTTCTTATGGATAAGGAACAAAGCTGTTCCGATCCATGCAAAGGACTATATGTTTCTGCCGGATGGATTCGGCGGGAGAGAGGATGATAATTTCACATCAGAGATACAAACGATGGAGGATGCGGTCAAAGAGAGCAGAAAAACGGTTGCATTTTGCCGCAGTCACGGGGTGGATGACAGACGCGCTAAGCTGATGGCGTTGTTTGTTGAGGAAATGGCGGGGAACATCGTCACACATGGAAAACCGCGCGGCAGGAACAAGGTCTGTGTTGATTTCAGGCTTTATGCCAATCAGGGGAAAATCGGACTGAGCCTGCGGGATTATTGTGAAGCTTTCGATCTCATGAAATATTATGAGATAAACAAAGAGAATGATTCTGAAGATAATATCGGAATAAGGATGGTTATGGGATTGGCAGAAGATATCCGCTATATCAATACATTCAACAGCAACTGTCTTTTGATCGCGATGAGCTTGTAACGATAAGGGAGCGCAGAAAATGAACGATTTTTTACTGGAAAACAGACTGAAAAACGAAGCGCCGGACCTGCACAGGCGGGTCAAAGATTCTGCGGTGGTTCTGCAGAAAATGCTGGAATCCTTCCTGACATGGTTTCCGGATTTCACGGATCATTCCATACTTCATAGTATGGATGTGCTTGAATTCTGCAACAGACTCCTTGGTGAGCAGGCATCCGCACTTTCCGTTCCGGAATGCTATGTGCTCAT
Source organism: Lachnospiraceae bacterium (assembly GCA_017470735.1). Taxonomy (GTDB): domain Bacteria; phylum Bacillota; class Clostridia; order Lachnospirales; family Lachnospiraceae; genus RGIG4930. Next base: position 25,992 of record JAFUYB010000057.1, read on the forward strand.
CATGGCCTGTTATCTGCATGATACGGGGATGGGGGTGAGCAGGGATAATTTTGAAGCCTTTACCGGGGAAATAGATCTTTGGGATTATAAAAGCAGACACCCGGATGCTGATACAGCAAGCATCATAAGAGATTATCACAATGAGTTCAGCGGGCTTTTTATTCGTAAATATGCAGGGCTTTTTGATATTCCCTCCGACGATATGCTGTTTGCGATCATTCAGATATCCCGCGGACATCGGAAGACGGATTTGTATGATGAGAAAGAGTATCCCAATCTGCATACCCCGGATGGCGTGATCCGCACAGCGTATCTTTCGGCGCTCATGCGCCTGGCGGATGAGATCGATGTAGGGGCAGGACGGAATTCCGAGCTTTTGTTTGACACATCGAAGCTGACAGAACAGCGGGACATCGACGCATTCGGGACGCACGAGTCCATACGCGAAGTTGAGGTAACAAAAGAAAAGATCATTCTGCATCTGGCTCTGAAAGAGCCGCGGTACAGGGCGCTGGTGGAGAAGCTAGCCGGAAAGATTAAGGAAACGCTGGACTATTGCAGGGATGTGGCAGACAAACGGTCCGATCTTAGGATTACGCAGACAGAAGTTGTGTTGCAATAGGAAAGCATGAACTAAAAACAAATGCATTCCGTTTGTTTTGAAGCAAATGGGCCGGCAGAGGCAGGAAGTACAGGAGGCTAATTGATGAAAAAGCGAATATCTATACTATTGGTTTCCGCTATGGTTATATGCCTGGCGGGGTGCGGAGCAGGGCAGGGGGCGCAAAGCGCGCAGTCAAATGAGGAGCCGGCGGTTTCAGAAGAGGCGTCTGAAGACGCCGCATCTGATGATGAAGCTGCCGTGCCGGATGATGCAAGTGCCGTAATTCTCGGGGATGAGCAGTTTGACGAATACCTGCCGTTGTTATCGGGAAAACGGGTGGCTCTTTTTTCTAACCACACCGGCATCGTCGGGGACGAGACCTCCGGAGCGGGGGAACTTTCCGAGGGCGAAGACGCAAGTCTCATACATTTCGGCGTGGATGCAAACGGGGAAGAGATCACTTACGGAGAGCACATATTGGATGCCTTGATCGATCATGGCGTGAATGTGACCGCAATCTTCTCACCGGAGCATGGCTTTCGGGGTACGGAGGATGCCGGAGCGTTGGTGGACGACTCCGTGGACGAGAAGACGGGCGTGCCGATCCTTTCGCTTTACGCTGATGACGATACGCATGCGCCGTCGGCAGAGAGCATGGCGCAGTTTGATACGCTTGTGGTCGATATGCAGGATGTAGGACTCCGGTATTATACTTACTATATCTCGATGTATTACCTGATGGATGCCTGCGCGAAGGACGGCAAGGAATTCATTATCCTCGACAGGCCAAACCCGAACGGCTTTTATGTGGACGGTCCGATTCTGCGTGAGGAATACAAATCGGGCGTCGGGGCGCTTCCCATTCCCGTCGTGTACGGCATGACCTGGGGCGAGCTGGCGCAGATGATCAACGGGGAGGGCTGGCTTTCCGCCGGGAAGGATGCCTGCGACCAGATGACGGTCATTCCCTGCGTCAACTATACGCACCGGACAAAGACAAGCCTCATCCGGAATCCATCTCCCAACATCAAGGATATGCGGGCGGTGTACCTGTACGCTTCTACCTGCTTTTTTGAGAATACGGCGGTGTCCGTGGGACGCGGCACGGAGTTTCCATTTGAGGCATATGGGAGCCCTTATCTTGAGGGCGTGCTCGGGTTTGACTTTTCGTTTACGCCGGTTTCCATGAGCGGCGCGACCGAGCCGCCGTTCATGGATGAGGCCTGTTTCGGTGTCGATCTGCGGGAGGTTCCGCTTTCGGAAATATGGGAAAACCAGATAAACCTCGATTACATCGTGGAAGCCTACCAGGCGATCCATGAGAACGCGCCGGAGGTCTCTTTCTGGGGAACGCCGGACGAGGAGGGTCATTACTGGATTGACAAGCTGGCAGGGACCGACGAGCTGCGGCTGCAGATCGAGGCGGGAAAAACCGCCCGCGAGATCAAGGATGGATGGCAGGACGAGATAAGGTCATTTATGGAGCAGAGACGCCCGTACCTGCTGTATGAAGAATAGAACGGGGAGGAAAAAACCATGAACGATTTTGACACCTATACTTTATATGAGATAAAAAAACGCAATGTTTATTCTGTAAGGATAAATGTAATTCTGGGAGATAATGTACAAGGAGAGATCCTTAGGACAGCTGCCGAGAAAGCATTCCGGCGGTTTCCTTACTATGCCAGGAGGGTGGTTGTA
>JAFUYB010000058.1 GCA_017470735.1 Lachnospiraceae bacterium
ACTGGCTGTTCCATTGAAAATCGACCCTCAGCCCAGCAACTTCAAGGCTTTATGGCATTTTTAGACACAAGTTTTTTGGTAGAACCCAAAAGATATAGATCAAACCGCCTGCCGGCGTCGAGGTCAAACAGCAGGCTGTCCGGATTCTGGTATGTGGCGACATCCGCCGTAACGCGCCGCGCGTCCAGATAGTCTGTCAAAAGCTCCCGCAGTCCGGCAAGCTCCGCCGCCTCGTCGTCACACAGCGCGATGGTTAGCATTTGGCTTGTCTCCCTCCCACAATCTGTCGTTTTTGTCATTATAGGACATTGACGCGAAACCGTATAGAGAAAATTTGTCAAAAATGCGAGGGAATTTGTCAATTACGCATCCGCCCCAACAATATCAATCAACGCATCCTGCAGCACTCTCGAAAAATTGATATTCGCCGCAACGGCTTTCTCCGCCAGCCATTGCGGAATGGTGCAATTCTTTTTGACAGAGAGATTCCGAATCTTTTTCCGATACGCATCAAAATCAATATCCACAAAAGTCAGCGTGCCATCTGAAAAATCAAACTCATCCTCACCTCTGTTTTTCACAGTTGCTCTGGCTTTTGCTTCATCAGATGGAATCGGATAATCCTTTCCCTCATCATAATAAGCCGTACCGTTCAATCCAATATAGTCCCTTGCCATTTCAATGGCATCACAGAATCCGAACCCTTCCGTCATCCCATCAAAATCCGGAATATAAACCAAATCGTAATCACCGTCTTTTTTAATAAAAACTGGATATGCTACTTTCATCCCAATACCTCTTTATCCTTTTGATTATCCTACTTCAACTTCCATCTTTTGATGATGTCTCTTGCCGTGTTCTCATTGATTTCATTATGTCTTGGAATGGTCTCATAATCGTTTCCACGCCGATATTTATCGTGCCTGGCTCCATGTTCTTCCAACACAAATCCTGCTTTCTTTAATTTCTTCACGAGGTCTCTTTTCTTCATTACTTTTCTAACAAATGCAATTATACGCCTTTTATGCGTATTATTCAAGTTGTGCAACAAATTCTCACAAACTCGTGCGCACGATCTTGGGCTTGTAGCCGCCTGACGCGAGTCCGTCCATGATCTCCTTCTTGTGCGCCGTGCCAAACGCCTCCAGCGTGATCCGAAGCTCCACCTCCACATTCCGGTTGGTCGTGACAAACTGGTTGTGTTCGAGCTTGATGACATTGCCTTGCAGCTCGGCGATCAGCTTGGATACCGCGGCAAGCTCGCCCGGCTTGTCCGGCAGCAGCACCGACACCGTAAAGATCCGGTCGCGGAAGATCAGTCCCTGCTGCACTACCGACGACATGGTGATCACATCCATGTTGCCGCCGCTTAAGATCGCGACAATGTTCTTTTCTTTGACATCTAAATGCGACAGCGCCGCCACGGTCAGAAGCCCTGAATTTTCGACGATCATCTTGTGGCTTTCCACCATGTCCAAAAAAGCGACGATCAGCTCATCATCCGTCACCGTGATCACGCCGTCAAGATTCTTCTGGATGTACGGGAAAATCGTCTCTCCCGGCGTCTTGACCGCTGTGCCGTCCGCTATCGTATTGATCTCTGAAAGCGTCGTCACCTTTCCATTCTGCAATGACACCTGCATGCAGTTCGCGCCTGCAGGCTCCACGCCGATCACTTTGATCCTGGGGTTGAAGATCTTCGCGAGCGTGGACACGCCCGTCGCCAGTCCGCCGCCGCCGATCGGCACTAATATATAATCGACCAGCGGAAGCTCCTTTAAGATCTCCATGCCGATCGTGCCCTGCCCGGTCGCTACCGCCAGGTCGTCAAACGGATGGATAAAGGTCAGTCCCTGCTCCTCGGCGATCTCATAAGCTTTCGCGCACGCCTCATCATAGACATCGCCATGCAGCACGACTTCCGCGCCATAGCTTTTCGTGCGGTTGACCTTGATCAGCGGCGTCGTCGTCGGCATCACAATAACTGCCTTCGCCCCAAACAGCTTTGCCGCGTAGGCGACGCCCTGCGCATGATTGCCCGCGGACGCCGTGATCAGCCCCCGCTCCCTCTCCTCATCGGAAAGCGTCGCTATCTTGTAATACGCGCCCCGCACCTTGTAGGCTCCGGTGTACTGCATATTCTCAGGCTTGAAATAGACTTCATTCCCTGCCTTTTTGGAAAAATGCTCACTGTACACCAGCTTTGTCTCAAGCGTTACCTGCGACACCTGCCTGGCCGCATCCTCAAAGGACTTTTTATCCAGCATAAGCTTCTCCTTTTTTCACAAACCTCCGCGCCGCAATACGGATCTACTGCCGCGCGTCAAACTCACCCTTTTCATTCATCTTCACATCAAACAATGCTTCGATAAATGACATCGTGTTGAATTTCTGCAAATCGTCAATCGACTCTCCGACCCCGATGTATTTGACCGGAATCGACAGCTCCGACTGGATCGCGATCGCGATACCGCCTTTTGCCGTGCCGTCCATCTTGGTCAGAACGATACCCGTCACATCACAGACGCTTGAAAATTCCTTCGCCTGGTTCAAGGCGTTCTGCCCGGTCGTCGCATCCAAAACGACCAGCGTCTCGCGGAACGCGTCCGGGAATTCCCGGTCGATGATCCGGTTCATTTTTTCAAGCTCGTTCATCAGGTTCTTTTTATTGTGCAGGCGTCCCGCCGTATCGACCAAAAGCACATCCGCATGCCTTGCCTTTGCCGCCTGCACCGCATCAAAAACGACTGCCGCGGGATCGCTGCCCTCCGCTCCGGCAATCAGATCGACTCCGGCGCGCTTTGTCCATGTCTCAAGCTGTCCGCCCGCCGCCGCGCGGAAGGTATCTGCCGCCGCGACCAGCACCTTTTTATCCATTGCCTTTAACTTTGCCGCCAGCTTGCCGATCGTCGTCGTCTTGCCGACGCCGTTGACCCCGATCACGAATACCACCGAAGTCTCATGCTCGTAGCGGTACGCCGCATCCCCGATGTGCATTTTCTGCATCATGCTCATGATCAGGATGTCCTTGCAGTCAATAGGCTCGGTGATGTGCTGCTCCCTGACCTCATTTTGCAGTTCATCCAAAATCTCCTCGGTCGTGCGCACGCCGATATCGCCGGAGATCAGAATCTCCTCTAACTCCTCGTAAAATTCATCGTCAATATTCGTAAATCCCTGAAATACGCGGTCAATGCTTTTGACAAAGGTCTCCCGCGTCTTTGTCAGCCCCGAAAACAGCCGGGCAAAAAATCCCTTTTTTTCTTCCATAACATACCACCATTCCGCCGTCCCATACAGACGGCTGCAGATCCATCCCGGTTACTCGTCCAGATCGTCTTCGATCAGGTTGACCGAAACCAGTGTCGAAATACCTTTTTCCTGCATTGTGATCCCGTAGAGCCTGTCCGCCGCGTTCATCGTCCCGCGTCTGTGCGTGATCACGATGAACTGCGTATTTTCCGTCAGCTTGTGCAGATACTTCGCGAAGCGTCCGACATTTGAATCATCCAGCGCCGCTTCGATCTCGTCCAAAAGACAGAACGGAGACGGCTTTAAATTCTGGATCGCAAACAACAGGGAAATCGCGGTCAGTGATTTCTCGCCGCCCGAAAGCTGCATCATATTCTGCAGCTTCTTGCCCGGCGGCTGCGCGATAATGCGGATGCCCGTCTCTAATATATCCTCATCGGGGATCAGCTCCAGCGTGCCTTTCCCGCCGCCGAAGAGCTGCTTAAACACCGAATCGAATTCCTTTTGGATCTCACGGAACCCCTCTTCAAACTGCTTGCGCATTCCCTCATCGAGCTCGTCGATGATACCGGAGAGCTGCTCCTGCGCCTCAATGATGTCGTCGTGCTGCGACTTTAAGAAATCGTAGCGTTCCTTCGTCTCGGCGTATTCCTCTATGGCTCCGGCGTTGACCGGCCCCATGCCGCGAATCTCCGACTTGATCTGATCCAGTTCACGGCGCATATCGCGGTCGTCCGTCAGGCTTTCATCCTCAAGCTCCATCGCCGCGTGCCGCGTCAGCTCATATTCCTCCCACATATAATTGTTGCGGAACGAAATCGCTTCGTCAGTCTTTTCTTTCTGCGTATCGAGACGCAGGATCTCTTTTTCCAGATTGTTGATCTGGTTCGCCACTTCCTCTTTCCGCTCGAAAAAGCCCTTGTATTCGGCATCCAGCTTCTCTTTTTCTGACAGAGCCTCCGAAAGATCCGTACCTAACTTTTCCTTGCTCTCGTCGGCAGCAATGATCGTCTTTTGGATCTCGTCGATCTGCGAAGTCTTTGCCTCGACATCCGCTTTCGCGTCCTCGACCTGCAGCAGCAGCTTTTCTTTTGCCTCTTTGTGCTTCGCAAGCTCAGCGCGGATACGGGTCAGATTCTCTTCCAAAAATGACGCCCGCTGTTTGGCAGAGGATCCTTCCATTTCGATTTCAGACATATTCCTGGCAGCCGTGCTTTCCATATAGGTCTGCTCGTCAAGTGTCTTTTGCAGCTTGTCATTTCTGTCGGCAAGCTTCTGCTGCAGGTCGGCGATCTCTTTTAAGCGCGCGCCGTTTTCTTCTTTCCGGCTGCGGATGCCCAAAAGCTCACTCTCCATCGAACGCCCCTCTTCCTGCAGGGAACCGTCCATCTGCTGGCTCTTTTGCAAGCCTTCCCTAGTCTGTTCCAGCTTCAGCTTTGCCGTATTCTCCGCCAGCGCCGCCTCCTGCAGGCTGTCCGCATTTTCTTTTTGGTCATCCTCCAGAAGCGCCGCTGCCGTGTCGATCTCATCGAGCCGCTTCGCAAGCTGTCCGCTCTCTTTCTGCAGCGCGGCGATCGCCTGCTCCATTTCCTCCATCTGGCGGTTGCGCGAGAGGAGATTGCCCGCGTGCTTGTAAGCCCCGCCCGACAGCGATCCGCCCGGCCGCAGGTATTCCCCCTCCAATGTGACAATGTTCAGCGAGTAGTGGTTCTTCCGCGCCAGCGCAACCGCATTGTCAATGTGGTCCGCCACGACAACCCGCCCGATCAGGTGGGAAATGATCCCTTCGTACCTCGCATCATATTCCAGCAGCTCCGACGCCAATCCAAGCACGCCGCGCTCGCCCCCGACATCAGGCTTCCGGGCATTTTTTCTGCCATCCACGCTTGTCAGCGGCAAAAAGGTCGCCCGCCCTGCGTGATTCTGCTTCAAAAACGAGATCATCCGTTTTGCGGTGTCCTCATCCTCGGTCACAATGTTCTGGATACTGCCGCCTAACGCCGTCTCGATCGCCGTCTCGTACTTCTTTGGCACATGGATCAGGTCGGCAACGACACCGACCAGCCCGGATTCCGATGTCTTCTGTTCCATTACGCGCTTGACCGCGTTGCCATAGCCTTCGTAACGCTCCGCGATATTGCGGATGGACTCGTAGCGGGACTGTGCCTTATTGAGTTCACTTTCTTTATTGTTTAATTGAATGGAAGCTTCTTTCCTCTTCTGCTTCCACTCCTCTGCTTTATCCTCGAGCTCTTTCGCGACAGTCAAAAGCCTTTCATGTTCTTCGGCCGCCGCTTCGTATTCCCGCTTCGCCTCCTCAACACGCTCGGCGTACTGGTCTGCCTCGGTCTTGCGTGCCAGCAGACGCTGGTTTAAGCTTGCACGGCGGATCGAAATCTGCTCTTCGAGAGCTTTTAAACGCTCCTCGTCAGCCGTGACATCCGAACGCTCCTCCAGCAGCTTCAAATGCTCTTTATTATTCGCCTCAATCGACGCGTTGCAGCGGGCAATCTCATCCTGTATTCCCTGAAAATACGCCCTTGCCTCGTCATAACCGCTCTGCGCCTTCGCAAGCTGTTCGGACAGTTCCTTCTGCTCTGCTTCGTACCGCCCGGCTTCTTTCTCATCCGCCGCGATATCCGCATCAATCTCCGCTTCGCGCTCCTGATAATTCTCCTGCGTCGCCTCTCCGGAACGGATCTGTTCTTCTAATAGACGGATCTCGTTTTCCAGCTTGCTCTTGGTCAGCGCGGCATTCTGCTCCTCGTCACGAATGGATGTGATCTTCTCCTCCATTTCGGCAAGGCGCGTCTCCATCGCCTCGTATTCCTTGTTGATCCGCTCATTTTCAGCCTTCGCATCAGAAAGCTCGCGATCCGCAACAGAATAATTCTCGGCGATCGCCGTCTTTTCCTGCTCCAAGCTTACCATCTCGATCAGAAACAGATTGACATCCAGCTTCTTCTGCCGGTCTTTCAGTTCCAAAAATTTCCGCGCGGTCTTCGCCTGCTCTTCGAGCGGCCCGACGCGGTTTTCGAGCTCTCCTAAAATATCGTTGACCCGCACCAGATTGTCCTGCTCTTCGGCAAGCTTTTTCTGCGCGACGCTTTTGCGTTTTTTGAATTTAACGATACCGACTGCCTCATCAAACAGCTCACGGCGGTCTTCGGGCTTCCCCGAAAGGATCCGTTCGATCTGCCCCTGTCCGATGATCGAATATCCCTCTTTTCCGATACCCGTATCGTAGAACAGCTCGTTGACATCTTTCAGCCTGCAGACTGTGCCGTTTAATAGATATTCGCTCTCACCCGAGCGGTAGACGCGCCGCGCGACCGTCACCTCGTCGTAGGATACCGGCAGCACATGGTCGGAATTGTCCATCGTGATCGCCACATACGCAAAACTGACCGGCTTACGGTTCTCCGTGCCGGCAAAAATAACATCCTGCATGCTCGCACCGCGCAGCTGCTTGGCGGACTGCTCCCCCAGCACCCAGCGCACGGCGTCACCGACATTGCTTTTGCCGCTGCCGTTCGGTCCGACGATGCCCGTGATTCCATTGTGAAAATCCAGCACGATCTTATTCGCAAAGGACTTAAAACCGTGCATTTCTATACTTTTCAGATACATAGCTTCCTCAAAAACAATTGACAGCGTCCGGCGGTTTTTCATTTTCCAATGGAAAATCCGCCGTAAGCATTACCCTTCCCTGCGATATACCAGCAGTCCCCGGTAGGCCGCTTCCTGCTCCGCCGCTTTTTTGGAATGTCCCGTTCCGACGCCGATGCGCTTCTCATCCACGCAGACTTCGACTGTAAAGCTCTTCGCGTGATCGGGTCCCTCTTCTTTTAGCAGATTGTACGAAATCTGCCCGTCGTGCGCTCCCTGCACCAGCTCCTGCAGCTTTGTCTTGCTGTCAAAAAAAAGCTGCTTGTGTTCGATGTCGGAAAGCAGGCGTTCCACGATAAACTGCGTCGCCGGCTCCATGCCGCCGTCTAAATAGATCGCGCCGATCACCGCTTCAAAGGCATCCGAGAGAATGGATTTACGCTCCCGCCCGCCCGATGAATTCTCGCCATGCGACAGACGCACAAATTCACCGATACCGACCTCCTTTGCGCAGACCGCAAGCGTCGGCTCGCAGACCAAAGACGCGCGCAGCTTGGACAGCTCTCCCTCCGGCAGCAGCGGACGCTCTCTGTACAAATAATCGCTCACAGCAATTTCCAGCACTGCATCACCCAGAAATTCCAGCCGTTCGTTGTCCGAAAGCGGCGGCATCTCTGTCTCATTTGCATAGGAACGGTGTACCATTGCATGTTCGAGCAATGTCATATCCGAAAAGCGATAGCCAATCCGTTCCTGCAGCTTTTCAATGGATTTCACGATATTCCTCCATTTTCAAGTCCATTATATCCTACCGGACGCCAATCTCCCGGTCTTTGCGCCGGATCGCCGGACGATCGTAATCGCCTCACTAACGCCCCAGCGTGCTTTTGATCAGCTCTTCCGCTTCGCCGACCGACTTGACATTTTCAATCGCGTCGGTGTCCACTTCCAGATTCAGCTTTTCCTCGATGCCCATAATGATCTGAAACAGATCCAGTGAATCCGCGCCCAAGTCGTCCTCAAAGGTCGTCTCCCTCGTGATCTCCGCCGGATCGACATTCAGCACTTCCGCAATGATGTCCTTTAACAAGTCAAATTCCAATGTGGTCTCCTCTCCATGCATTCTTCTGTCGCAAAAACCGGCGCTCACTCCAGCATTTCCTTGATCTTTCCGGTAATATCCTGTTCCTTAAACGCGATGCACTGTACGATGGAATTTTCCACCTCTATGGCTTTTGAACTGCCGTGGGTCTTTACGACCAGCCCGTTTAAGCCCAGCAGCGGCGCGCCGCCGTATTTTGCCGTATCAAAATCCTTTAATGTCTTTTTCAGGGAGGGCATCGCCAACGCCGCTCCGATCTTGCTGCGGACAGAGCTCATCAGGCCTTTTTTGAGCGCGGACATGAACATCTGTGCCGTGCCCTCGTAGAGCTTTAGGATCACATTGCCGACAAATGCCTCGCAGACGATCACATCCGCCTTGCCCTTGGGAATGTCCCTCGCCTCAATACTGCCGACAAACCGGATATCCTTGCATTCCTTTAATAATGGATAGGTCTCCTTTACCAGCGCGTTTCCTTTTTCTTCTTCCGCGCCGATATTGACGATCGCCACCTTCGGACGGCTGACTCCCATGATATGCTCCATGTAGATCGAGCCCATACGCGCGAACTGCAATAAATGGTCTGCCCTCGCATCGACATTGGCGCCGCAGTCCACCAGCAGGGATACGCCGCGCATGGTCGGGATCAATGGCGCGAGCGGTGCCCGCTGAATCCCCCGGATCCGCCCGGCGATCAGCTGTCCGCCCACTAGAATTGCCCCGGTGCTTCCCGCCGAAACAAAGGCGTCTGCCTCACCCGACTTGATCTGGTTTAAGCCGACGACAATCGACGAATCCTTTTTCTTGCGGATCGCTTTGACCGGCGGTTCTGCCATTTCAATGATCTCCGATGCGTGCCTCGTGACAAGCCGATCCTTTGGATAATCCTGTTCGGACAGTACCTCGTGGACGACTTCCTCCTGGCCGATCAAAGTCACGGACAGATTGTCGTGGCCTTTGACGGCGTTCACCGCACCCTCAACAACCGCCTGGGGCGCATTGTCCCCTCCCATTGCATCAACAGCTACGCGTACTGTTTCACTCATAAGAATCTCTCCTAAAATTTCTTTATTATAAATTGGAAAAAAAGACCGCCCGAAACGAGCAGTCCCTTTTCAACCATGACTCATATCAAATCCTATCAGTCAACGGCAATGATCTCGCGCTTGTTGTAGGAACCGCAGTTCTTGCAAACGCGATGCGGCATCATAAGCTGACCGCACTTAGAGCATTTGACCAAAGTCGGAGCCGTCATCTTCCAATTGGCTCTCCTCTTGTCTCTTCTCGCTTTGGAAGATTTGTTCTTCGGGCAGATTGACATCTTTACACCTCCTTGAAAACATCTAAAAACTTCTGCATGCGCGGATCCGGCACGAACCGGTCACAGCCGCATTCACCTTCATTTAAATTCTGACCGCATTTCGGGCAGAGTCCCTTGCACTCCGGATCGCACAATACCTTGGATGGCAGCTCTGTCAATATTTCCGCGCCGAGCAGCGTCTCCACATCCAGTATCCCGTCCGTCAGTGCCGCGAGCGGATCATCCTCATCGTCTAATACCGCTTCATCCGCCACCGAAAAGATCAGATCGATCGCAAGCGAAAGCTCCCTCTCCACATCGGAAAGACATCTGCCGCAGGGCATTACGACCGTCGCCGTGGTGCGCCCCTGAACAGCCAGCTCATCTCCCTCCAGCAGGCAGCAGGTCAGCACAAAATCCTCGATCCGTTTCAGCCCGTAAGCCTCCTGCGGTATCCGCTCCTTGTCCAGTTCGGCGAATGCCACGGCAACCTCGACCGGTTGGTCCTTTTGCCCCGCAATCTCGGATAAATTGATCTGCATATTGGTTCTCCCTCGTTTGCAACGCTACAATTATACAGATATGGGGGTGGATTGTCAACTGAAAAAACTTTACTTCACCAATGCCACCGTCTCCCGCGCGATCGCCAGCTCTTCGTTGGTCGGGATCACATACACCGCCACCTTGGAATCATCGGTGGAAATCTTAATCTCCTCACCGTGCGTGTCGTTTGCCGCCGCATCGAGCGTAATACCCAAAAACTCTAAGCGGTCGCAGACCTTCTTGCGGATGAAGCCCGTATTTTCACCGATCCCGGCCGTAAAGCAGATCACATCCACGCCGTTCATCGCCGCCGCATACGAACCGACATACTTTGCCACGCGGTACGCGAACATATCGATCGCAAGCTTCGCTCTCTCATTGCCCTCTGTCGCCGCCTTTTCCAGATCGCGGAAATCCGAAGACACGCCGGAAATACCCTCGACGCCGGATTTTTTATTCAATACATTCAAGATCCCTGCCATGTCCAGACCTTCTTTGTTGGCGATAAATTCTACGGCCGACGGATCGATGTCGCCTGACCTCGTGCCCATGATGAGCCCCTCTAACGGGGAAAGACCCATGGACGTATCCACTGACTTGCCGTGATCCACGGCACAGATGCTCGCCCCGTTTCCCAAATGGCAGACGATCGTCTTTAACGAATTGTAATCCTTGCCCATCACTTCCGCGACACGCTTGCTGACAAAACTGTGGGATGTACCGTGGAAGCCGTACTTGCGGACCTTGTATTTCTCATAATATTCATACGGCACGCCATACATATACGCCTCTTTCGGCATCGTCTGGTGGAATGCCGTATCAAACACGCCGACCATCGGCACGGACGGCATCAGCTCACGGCAGGCATTAATGCCGATGATATTTGCCGGGTTGTGCAGCGGCGCAAGGTCATTGCACTCCTCAACCGTAGCGATCACCTCATCATTGATCAGTGTCGATGCCGTAAATTTCTCGCCTCCGTGGACGATACGGTGTCCGATCGCGTCAATCTCATCGAGCGATTTGAGCGCGCCGGTCTTTTCATTGGTCAGCGCGTCAAGCACCATCTGCACTGCCTCTTTATGCGTCGGCATCGGAGCGTCCGTGATCTCCTTTTCCCCGCCCCGCGGCTGATAAACAAGCCTTCCGTCAATGCCGATCCGCTCACACAGCCCTTTGGCCAGCACTTCTTCCGAATCGGAATTGATGACCTGGTACTTCAGCGATGAGCTGCCGCAGTTGATGACTAAAACATTCATGAAAACCCTCCCTCATTAAAAATTGACAATAACCTTTTGCCATTATAGCACAAAAGTTGTATAATGAGAAAAAATCTTTTGACTTTTTGGAGGGGAATGACCCATGTCAGTCATCGGAGTTATCGCAGAATTCAATCCTCTGCACAATGGGCATATCGAGCTTTTGAACCATGCAAGGACGGGGCTTAAAGCGGAATATGTCGTCGTCGTGATGAGCGGCGATTTCACGCAGCGGGGCAATCCCGCCATGATCAGCAAATACGACCGCGCCAAACTCGCGTTAAAGCACGGCGCCGATCTCATTATCGAATTACCCGTGATCGCATCCACAAGCAGCGCCGAGACCTTTGCCAAATCCGGCATCGCGCATCTGAACGCGACGGGTATCGTTACGCATCTTCTGTTCGGCTGTGAGGATGCCAATATGGAAATGTTCCGGACTGCCGCCAATCTTGCCAGCAGCGATTCGATGGATTATCACAAGACGATCAATGCCTTTGTCAAGCAGGGCGACTCCTATGCCGTCGCCAGACAAAAGGCGATCCAGATGCAGCAAAAAGGCGTCGAACTTCCGCCTGACTTTCTGTCCAAGCCCAACAACATCTTAGGCGTGGAATATGTCAAGGCGCTTGCTTCTGATGTCTACGATATCGAGCCGGTCTGCTATCCCCGCACCAGTTCCGCCCACGACAGCAAAAAGTTAGGAGGCGCGGCCGCATCCGGTTCCGCGATCCGCAACGCCATGGAGACCAACCAGGCACAGGCAGCCCAGCCGTCGATTCCCGATGACGTAATGAAGCTGCTGCGTTTCAATGCGCAGTTCCGTACCTTGCTCCGCTCCAGCGACATTTCACAGCTATTGCACTACAAATTGATTTCCAGCGATGATTTTTCGGAATATTTGGATTGCAACGAAGACATTTCCAACAAGATCAACAAAATGAAAGACCGTTTTGTGGAATTTGAGAATTTCTGTTCTCTGCTGAAATCCAAGGATCTGACCTATGCGCGGATCAGCAGAGTCCTTTTACATATCGCGCTCGGCATCACGGCAGAAGATCGTGACAACCTCGAATTCTGCAACTTTGCCCCTTATCTGCGGATTTTAGGCTTTTCCAAAGCAGGTACAGCGCTTCTGACCCATATTAAAAATTCCGCCCGGGTGCCGTTTTTCCTGTCACCACAAGGCGGAATGCCGCAGCTGAACACGGTCGAGCAGTCCATCTTAAAAAAGGATGTGTATGCCAGCGATGTCTACCGCACACTTCTGACCAGCAAGTCCGGACGGGTATTCCCGACCGAGTTCACGCGCAAATTTGAATTAAAGGATATCAACGGATGATCAGTGATGGAACAGCCGAAGCCCTGTAAACGCCATCACCATCCCATGTCTGTCCGCCGCTTCGATCACGACATCATCGCGGATCGATCCGCCCGGCTCTGCCACATAGTTTACCCCGCTTCTCGCGGCACGGTCGATGTTGTCGCCAAACGGGAAGAACGCATCCGATCCGAGGCTTACCCCTGCACATTCTGAAAGAAATGCTTTCTTTTCCTCTGCCGTAAATACCGGCGGTTTTTCCGAAAAGACCCTCTGCCAGGCGCCATCCGCCAATACATCCATATAATCCTCTCCGATATACAGATCGATCGCGTTGTCCCGGTCTGCCCGACCGACACTATCCAAAAACGGCAATGCCAGCACCTGCGGTGACTGCCGCAAATGCCAGTTGTCCGCCTTGCTTCCCGCAAGACGCGTACAGTGGATCCGCGACTGCTGACCCGCACCGATCCCGATCGCGCCGCCGTTTTTCACATAACAGACAGAATTGGACTGCGTGTATTTTAAGGTGATCATCGAAATCGCCAGATCGTCCTTTGCCGCCTGCGGCAGCTCTTTATTCTGTGTCACAATATTGGAAAAGAACGCATCATCGATCACGAGCTCGTTGCGCCCCTGCTCAAAAGTCACGCCGAAGACCTGCTTTTTCTCCAGCTCATCAGGCACATACGACGGATCGATCTCGATGACATTATAATTGCCCTTCTTCTTGCTCTTTAATATCTCAAGCGCTTCCGGTTCATAGCCCGGCGCAATGATCCCGTCAGACACTTCCCGCTTGATGATCGTCGCTGTCGGCACATCGCAGACATCAGACAGCGCGATAAAATCCCCGAAGGAAGACATCCGGTCCGCGCCCCTTGCCCGCGCGTATGCCGAGGCCAGCGGCGTAAATTCGGTCTCCAAGTCGTCTACCCAGTAAATCTTCTTTTCCAAATCGGAAAGTTCCCTTCCGATCGCAGCCCCCGCAGGCGATACATGCTTAAATGAAGTCGCTGCCGCGACCCCTGTCGCCCGTTTCAGCTCCGATACAAGCTGCCAGCCGTTAAACGCGTCCAAAAAATTGATATAGCCCGGCTTTCCATTCAGCACCGTAATCGGCAGGTCGCTCCCATCCTCCATATAGATCTTTGATGGCTTCTGATTCGGATTACAGCCGTATTTCAATTCAAATTCTTTCATAATCTCACACATTTCCTTTCCTGCTCATCAGCTTACTGGTTTTTATTTACAATCCTCGTCTCCCACTGTCCGCTTGCGATATCGATATACCTCACAAACAGCGATACCTTGTTCTCCTCGTTCAGGCTCTTCCAGATCATCTGCGTCATCCGGTCGATATCCCCGTCGATGATGACCCGTTTCGGCTCTCCCTCGAAGCTCGGCAGCGGATCGCCGTCCGATAAGTATGTGTGCAGGAAGCGTCCCTCTCCCGGCCGCGGATTGTCATAGGCAAAGGTAAAACGGTTCACCGACTCCGGATTCCCATTGTCGCTCTTTAAAATCGACATCGCATAATTGTATGACCCGTCCACAAAATGTAAGATACCCGAAATGCGCGGCGTGTAATTCGGCCCGTCCGGCTCAAAGGTGCGGCTCCGCAGCGCCTGCTCAAAAGTCAGCTGCCGGTCCATGCCCTCAAAAATCGTATCGGTCTGGTCACCGTTCGTCACGATCGTCTTGTTGCCAAGCACCCGTACCGGTGAATAAATGATCAGGCTCGGATCCTCCATCTTGGATTCATCAAAAGCCTTTGTCCGGATGCCGTCGCCATCCTCGACAAAAATACGGTTGCGGCTGTTGGCGCTCCGTCCCATAATAAAATAAGCAACCACCGCTTTGCTGCCGTCCGCGCTGCGTCCGATCACAATCCCTCTGCCCGGATACGCATTGTTCTGCAGCTCATTTCCCAAATCCCGTCTCTCCATAATTCGTTTCCTCCTAATATTAATGATCAAACCCTCAATTTCATCTAATGACTAGCATTGCAATGGTATCCTATCGCAGAGCGTCTGCCCATAAATATTCTATTGCAACCGCCAATCAATCATCCCTACACCATTCGCCTCCAAAAACGCATTGGCCTGCGAAAAATGCTTGCACCCAAAGAATCCGCGGTATGCCGAAAGCGGCGACGGATGCGGCGCGCGCAGCACCAGATGCTTCGGATTGTTTAAAAGCGATGCTTTCCCCTGGGCGAAGCCTCCCCACAGCAAAAAGACAACCGGGGCATCCTTTTGATTGATGTGCGAGATCACGGCATCCGTAAAGGTCTGCCAGCCAAGCCCGCTGTGTGAATTTGCCGCGCCCCGGCGGACTGTCAGCGTCGCATTCAAAAGGAGCACGCCCTGCTTTGCCCACGCCGTCAGATTGCCATGTGCCGCAGGCGCAATGCCCAGATCGTCCGAAAGCTCCTGATAAATGTTCACCAGCGACGGCGGCAGATCAACACCCTCCGGCACGCTAAAACACATGCCCATTGCCTGACCGGGCTCATGATAGGGATCCTGCCCTAAAATCACTGCCTTGACCTCTCCATACGGCGTCTGCTCAAAAGCGTTGAACACCTTGTCCACCGGCGGATAGACCGTATGATTGGCGTACTCCTGTCCGATCTTGCGATTCAGTTCTTTAAAATACGGCTTGACGCACTCCTCCTTAAAAAAGGGACGCCAGTCGTTCTGCGGCATTTTCGCCTTTTGTGTACTCATAACCGCACCGGAACCTTTCTGTCTCTGAGATATTCCTTTACTTCGCGTATCGTCAGCTCCTTGTAATGAAACAGCGATGCCGCCAGCGCCGCCGAAGCGTCTGCCTTTTCCAGCGCGTCATAGAAATCCTCCGCGCTTCCCGCGCCGCCGGACGCGATCACCGGAATCGAAACAGCGTCCGTCACCGCCTTGGTCAGTGCCAGGTCATAGCCATCCTTTGTCCCGTCACAGTCCATGCTCGTCAGCAGAATCTCCCCGGCACCCAGGCTTTCCGCACGGACTGCCCACTCGACGGCATCGATGCCCATATCGATCCTGCCGCCGTGCTTGTAGATATTCCAGCCGTCACCCGTCTCCCGCCGCTTTGCGTCGATGGCAACTACCACGCACTGGCTCCCGAACACCTCTGCCGCATCAGCGATCAGCCGTGGATTGTCGATTGCCGCTGAGTTGACCGATACCTTATCCGCCCCCTCGCGCAGAATCGCACGGAAATCATCTACTGTCCGTATCCCGCCTCCGACCGTAAACGGAATAAACACTTTTTCGGCAACGCGCCGTACCATATCGACCACCGTGCCGCGCTGGTCGCTGGATGCCGTAATATCCAAAAACACCAGCTCATCCGCGCCTGCCTCATCATACGCCCCGGCAGCCTCAACCGGATCACCGGCATCGATGAGATCGACAAACTGTATTCCCTTTACCACTCTGCCGTCTTTGACATCGAGGCAGGGGATGATTCTTTTCGTAAACATTATGCTCCTTCACATACGGCTCTTCTTTTAGAAACTAAACCGCAAGAAAATTCTTCAAAATCGCCAGCCCCGTCTTCCCGCTTTTTTCCGGATGGAACTGTGTCGCAAACACATTTCCCGATTCCACCGAAGCGTCAATCTCCACGCCGTAAGCAGTCCGCGCACGCACGATCGCCGCGTCCTCGGCCTTCAGGTAATAGGAATGGACGAAATAAACGAAAGGCTCTTCTCCAACTCCGTCAAAAAGCCTTCCCTCATTGGGAAATGTCAGACTGTTCCAGCCGATATGCGGCACGCGCAGACCGCCTTCCTCCGGTATCCGCAAAATCCGGCCGGATAAAACACCAAGCCCCGCCACATTCGGACTTTCCTCGCTTTCTTCAAATAAAAGCTGCAGTCCCAGACAGATCCCCAGAAACGGCCTGCCGCTGTCCGCTACCGTCCGGACAACATCATCAAGCCCACGCTCAATAAGCCGCTCCATCGCGCTGCCGAAAGCGCCGACGCCCGGCAGGATCACCCGGTCCGCCGCAAGAATTTCGCTGCCGTCCCCGGTCACCTTCACGGTCTCACCGCTGAGAGCCTCGCAGGCTTTCTGCACGCTTTTGATGTTGCCCGCATCATAATCAATGATCGCTATCATTTTCGTTCCTTTTTTCTCACACGCCGTCATCAGCCGCCATCAATATCTCTCCTCCAGTCCGGCATCCCGGATGATCTTCTGCAGTGCTGCCGTGTAATCCTTACGCGTGTTGTTGCGGTAGAGATCCACAGCTTCACCGACAGTCATGCTGAACCGCTTGTTCAGTTCTTTCTCAAGCATCTGCCCGTACTCGCCATATTCTTCTGTGATCCCCAGCTCATTTGCTTTTTCCTCATTCTGCTGGAAAAAATACACCCCAGAGATCAGGCTGTCCAGCGCCATCTGGTAATTGCTGCGGATTGAATAAAGATCCAATCCGGACTCCGTCTCCTGTCCGCTGTCCATGCAGACAAGATATTCATTCTGTTTGGTCTGCATATATGCCATCAGCTTGGCTCTGTTGCGCAGCTTTTTCGCGTCGCCGTCCAGATCGCTCCTGCCCATCAGTATCCCATAAGCATCACTGTACTCTTTCTTGTCATACGCCTTGTTCGCTGCTGAAATCTGCATCTGATAGCCGAGCACATTCGTCATAATGTTTACCGATCCGACAATCGAAAACGCAAACAGCAGAAACACGATAATCACCGGAATCGGGATCTTCGGCGACCGCTCCTTCGGCTTTTTCTTTTTTTTGGGCTTTGCCGCCTTTTCCGCTTGCTTTTTCTTCTTTTCCTCGGCTTTCTTTTTCTTTTCTTCTTCCTTTGCTTTCTTCTTGGCGTCCGCCTCTTCCTTTTTCTTCTTTTTCGCCTCTTCCTTTTCTTTCTTTAGGCGTGCCTTCTTCTCTTCCTTTGTCTCGCCGCCTTCCTCATCTTCGTCCTCATCCTCATCGTCCTCTTCGTCCTCATCCTCGTCGTCTTCTTCTCCTTCTTTCTTTTTGAAGATGCCCGTCACGGCTCCAAGGATTTTCTGGATGATATTCGGCTTTGCTTCCTCGCCTTCTTCTCCGCTTTCACCTGCTTCACCGGATCCTCCGGAAGCGCCTTCCGCGGATGCCCCCTCAGAATCTTCCGAGCCTTCAACACCCTCGCCGCCTTCGGCAACGCCTTCCGCTGCCGCCTCAAATGCTTCGCGTCCTTCCTCTAATTCAGTCGCTTCCTCATCCGATGTCAGCAGGTCTCCGATATCCATCAGATCCCCTTCGCCCTCGCCGGCAAGCATATCCATCAGATCCATGCCCTCGCCGGATTCGTCCATCAGAGGCACTTCCTGCGCGGAAGTATCCTCCCCAATGGAAATATCGGTCGGAATGTCAAGCGGAACTTCCTCATCACCTGCTGGGGAAGCTTCAGCTGTCTCTATGGGGATATCATCCGCACTATCATCCGTCTCCGGCAGAATATCATCTCCGCCAGTCGCAACCCTTTTTGCTTCCGATACAATATTGGCAATACCGGACAGCACAGCATCCGCAGGCGACTGCTCCTCTTCATCTTCGTCTAACAGCCCGTTCGCAAAAAAATCGTCATCATCATCCGCATCCGGTGAGTCCATCTCATCATCCAGCCGGAATTCATCATCGGCGTCACTCCGAAGCTCCCGTTCAAAGGAGCGGATCACCTCATCCGCGTCTCCCATTGAGAGTTCATCCTCAAAAGAGCGCAGAAAATCCTCTTCCGAATGCCGTCGTTCTCTGCGGTTACGCTTCTGCTCCCGACGGTATGAGTTCAATCCCGTCGCTTCCATGAAATCGTCATCCGGGCGCACACGGCTTCTGCCGCGCCTTTCCTCCCGGCGCGAACGATTCCTTGTACCGCGGTCATTCGGCCGGTCATCTTCATTTTTTGCCTGTGTTATGGAATCCAACAGCCCGTCCAAATAATCCTCTGTATTGGCCATATGTGTTCCTCCTCTGCGACTCTTAGCAATGGGCAAATCGCCTGTACTATCGTGCTTGAATTTATATCGCGCACTTTGCGCCATTTTCAAATGCGCTTATTATAATACAAGGGATGTGAAATGTTCACATCCCTTTCCCTGCCGTAAACTGCTCTGTCAATCACTTGCGTGCCATCTCATACTCGTCCACAAGACCGTCAATTGCCGCAACCAGCTTGCCGATCTCCGGCTTGGTCAGCTGCGCATCCGCGCCGAGCGACTCACCTTTGCGGCGGATTTCATCGTTGATCAGGGATGAGAAGATAATGACCGGAATGTTCCGCATCACTTCATTTTCCTTGACCAGCTTGCAGAGACGGTGTCCGTCCATCTTCGGCATCTCGATATCGGTCACGATACAGTGGACATCATCAAGGACTGTTCCGTTCTTTTCGAATTCAACCAGCTTGTCCCAGCCCTCCTGCCCATTCGGATTGACGATGAGGTTGGTGTAACCTGCCTTTCGCAGACATTCGGTGATGAGTTTGGACAACAGCGGTGAGTCCTCGCAGATCAAAATCGGCGACTGCGAACGGTCTCTTTCCTCATACGCGTCCATATCGGATACCTTCAGCCCGGTCTCAGGATTGATGTTGGTAACGATCTTCTCGAAGTCGAGAATGACAACCAAACGGTCCTCGAGCTTGATCACGCCCGTAGATACGCCCGCGTCCTCAGCGCTGATCGTCGAATCCGGCGAATTGATATCCTCCCAGGAAACACGGTGGATACCGAGCACCTCATCCACATGGAATGCGGTGTTTAAGCTGTTGAAATTGGTAATAAAGAACAGCCCTTCCACATCCGGATCTTCCTCATAACCGAGGCAGCGCCGGAGATTGATCACCGAAATCATCGTATCACGCGGCATGAAAATCCCTTCCACAAACGGATGCGAATTGGGAACCGGCGTCACATGCTGATAAGTCAGGATCTCCCTGATCTTAGCGACATTGATGCCGTAAAAGTTGTTGGCAACCTTGAACTCCAGTATTTCCAGCTCATTGGTACCCGATTCCAGCAAAATATTAGTATCCATCTTCGTTCCTTTCCTTTATGTATCTTTTTCCCTCTCTATTTTAGCAACAGAGGGGTATTTTGACCATTGACATTGACGGCTAAACTTAAATCAGACAAATCTGACGCCGCCGCTTCTGAAACCTCAAACAACAAAATCAGATCTTCGTTTCCGCCTGCTTCAACCGTTCCCTCGTAAGTTGAAAGATCGTCCTCTAAAACAATACCTGCATTCACCGATTCATCACCGATCGTCGCCGTGAAGACCGGACGCATCTGCGCAATTGACACATTGATCGGACTGTCCGTCTTGTTGGTCAGGCGGTATCCCGCGATCACATACTGCTTTCCGGCTGCCGGATCCGGCAAAGTATAATAACTGCTGAGCCGTAAGCTCTCCGGAACCGCGGCGCCCTCATAGGTAAACGCAATCCCGTCAATCCCCATCGCCTTGGTCAGAGTCACAGGCTTTGCTGCCACCTCTTCAGCTTCCTCTGTATCCTCTTGTGTCCCGCTGTCTGTATCGGCCGTGTCGGAAGTTTCTTCTTCCTCAGTCCCTTCCTCATCGGATGTATCTTCTCCGGCTGTATCCTCAGCCTCCTCTTCATCTTCATCCAAATTGCCCTTGTAACGGACAATCCCTTGGGAAAGACGGACATTGTGCTTCGCGACGACCTTAGCCGCGTACAATGTGATGATATCTTCTTCCTCTGCCGTCAGCTCTGTCAGCTTTTCACCACAACCGGACAACAGCAGACAACTGGCGATCAATAATCCGCAGGTGAGCTTCTTTGTTCGACACATAGGCGCTCTCCTATTTAGTTGTCTTTAAGTTGACATTACATTCCATACCACTTTACCATTCTTGTACTAAATATTCAACAAAAAATAATGATTTTTTTCAAATATTCTAGTATTATTTGTCAAAATCGAACCAAAAAGCGACGCCATTTTCATAATTTACCACGCCACAGTCCGTATGCAGCCCATCCGCAACGGCACGGACGATCGAAAGACCGATCCCGCTGCCGCCGTATTCCCTCGTCCGCGCCTCATCCGCCTTGTAAAATTTCTCCCACAGATGCGGCAGGGCATCCTCCCGAACCGGTTCACCGGTATTGAACACCGAAAAACGGATTTTCCCGTCCTTCTCCTCAAAGCGCAGGTCGATCCTCTTTTCTCCCGCCGCATAGTGGATCGCATTGCTCAAATAATTGTCCACGACCTGCTCGGAAAGCACCGGATCCGCCCAGACCGGTACCGCTTTTTTCGCATCCGGAAATGCTACGGCGATCTGCTGTTCATCCAAAAGAATCTGATGCGCCTGGACTACGCTTGCGACCAGTTCCGCAAGGTTGAACCGTTCCAGCTTCACCTGTCCCTCTCCGTATTCCAATCGATTCAAAGACAGCAGCTGGCGGACCATCCGGTCCATCTTTTCGGTCTCATCCACAATAACATCTAAATAAAACGCCCTGCTCTCTTCATCCTCGAAAACTCCCTCGGACAGCCCTTCCGCGTAACCACGGATCAGTGCCAGCGGTGTTTTCAGTTCGTGGGAAACATTGGAAATGAACTCCCTTCGCATCCGTTCGTTTTCATCACGGATGCCGATGTCCCGCGTCAGCTCTGTATTTGCCTGCTTTAGATCACGGATCGTCGCTTCGAGCGTGTCTGACATCTCATTCATGCGGAGCCCCAGCAGATCCAGCTCATTCGGACGCTGCCGCGGTACATATTTGGCGTCGAAATCCAGCTCCGTCATCCGCTGTGACAGCTCTGTCATCTGATGAACCGGGCGGGTAATGTGGCGGGCGACAACGATCGAAAGCACCACGCCGAAGCACAGCGAAAGAACCCCTATGTACAAAAGCAGCCGGTTCGACAGTGCCGCCGCGTCCGTCATGCTCTGCATCGCGCTGCGAAGCAGAATCAGATTGCCATCGGCAAGCGTCCCCCACAAAGTCAGAAAGTCGTCTCCGGTCCGGTCGTCTGCCTTTTTTTGTATCGTATAGACATCCGTGCTTTTGATCAGCTGAGCATTGCCGTCCTGCCGTTCGAGCATCAGATCAAACAGCTGCTCCATCATCGCGCGGCTCTCATTCTGCGACTGCATGATCACCGTGCCGTCCGATGCAATGATCATCAGCGACAGATTCTCATTGGAACAGAGCTTTTGGATCTGGTCACTATAGGAATCCTCATAGAGCAGGCCGTCTTCCGCGGCTCCATTGAGCGTATGGAAAGCGTCTTCCATCGAAGATGTCTTGTAGCTCAGATAAAAACTGCCCAGAAACAGCGTGTTCATCAGCCAGACCAAAAGGATCACGACGGCCAGGCTTGCCACCATAAATCCGATGATCTGCAGATTGATGCTATGCTGTTGGTTCTTCATCCACTTCAAATTTGTAACCCATTCCCCAGATTGTCTTAATATAGCTTCCGTATTTGCCCAGCTTGCTGCGCAGCATCTTGACATGCGTATCTATCGTCCGCGCCTCGCCCAAAAAATCAAATTCCCACACGCCCGACAGAATCTGTTCCCTCGACAGCGCCAGTCCTTTGTTGCGGATGAAATAGCAGAGCAGTTCAAACTCCTTGACCGACATCCGTATGCTGCCGCCGTCCACATATACCTCGTGGGCATTTTCGTCGATGACAATTCCTCCTGCCGCAAGCTTGCCGCCGCTTTCTTCTCCGACCGCATTCCGCCGGAGCAGCGCATTTACCCGCGCGACTAAAATCTTCGGTGAAAAAGGTTTGGTCACATACTCATCCGCCCCTCCCGAAAACGCCGACAGTTCATCCTCCTCCGCGCTCTTTGCGGTCAGCATCAGCACCGGCACCTTGGAAGTCTCCCGTATCTCTTTTAAAACCTCATAGCCGTTGTACTTCGGCATCATCACATCAAGAATGACCAGCGCGGCGTCCTTATTCTCATAGAACACCTGCAGTGCTTCCTCGCCGTCTGCTGCCTCAACCACCTGGTATCCATCTTTTTTCAGAAAATCACCGACCAGCTTCCGCATACGCATTTCGTCGTCGGCGATGATGATTTTTTCCAATGTTGCTTTTGTGGTATTCATTTTCATTCCTTAAATTTTCTATTTAAATATTCATCAACCAATTTAACAATCATTTCCGCATTGTCAAGCTGTTCTATTGCATCACTTTTAGAAATAATATAAAAATCTTCATATTCAGATTTTTGACGACAATCCATTGCACTTGAAATCATTTTTGATACATTTCTGGGAAATTCTCCCGTCTTCACATGCTCTTTATTAAAGTGAGAAATAACACCTTTATGCTTACTGCTATCAAAGCTCTCTAACGCATTCACAGCACGAATCGCATGAAAAATAGCATAATATGAACGATTCATCACAAGCTTGTAATCTTCCGCAGCTTTTGCCACCTGCGCTCTCTTTAAATCCTCTCTTGCATTTTCTAATCTATATTTGGCAAAATCCTTTATGCTGCCTTCCATAATACGATTCCTTCCTTTTCAATATTGATATAATACGGCATCACCTTTTTCCATTTATTAAATTTCTGCACTTCAATCAAGGAAGTCGAAATTAGCTGATCATATTCCAAGTCCAAATTTACAGCAACATCAAGCCATTTTTCATACATTGCTTTATCATTATTCCTTACCAGCAAAGCAATATCTATATCTGATTCCTCTGTCGCTGTATTCCTCGCCACAGATCCATATAATATAATCGAAATCAAATTATCTCCATAAATTTTACATACAGCAGGAATCAATTTTTGGAATAATTCACTATCTGCCGTTATAGTCATTATGCACTCTCCTCATCACCAACTGCTTCATGTATATATTTATTCACAAAGTCCCATCCTGCGCGGCGTTCTCTGTCCACTGCGGCTGCTGGGTCGTGCTTTCCGTAGACTGCGAAGGCTGTGTTGTCGTATTCTGCGAACCTTCCGTCGATTGCATTTGTTCCGTTGTCGTATCCTGCGGTTGTGCATCTGTACTCTGCTGTTCCGCTTCTTGTGCCTGCTGGGCTTGTTCGACTGCGGCCTCCCGTTTTTTGACTGCCTGCTCGCGCATCGTCAGTTCTTCATCCCAGCTCGCATATTCGTCCTCCAATTCATTCTTATAATTTAAAATATTCGGTGAATCACTGGTCAGCGTTAAAGCAAACATCACGACCACCATTGCGATCAATACGACATTCAAAAGTAATGAAAGAAACAATACCGGCGCCGGTGCTTTTTTCTCTTTCTTTTTGCCTTTTCCTTTAGTATCACTCTTTTCCTTGGGTAAATCTGTCGCTCCCAATGCATCAGACGGCGCTTTCTCCGCCTGCTTGGCCTTGCCTTTGGCAGCATTTCCCGCCACCTGTTTTTCGGCACTCTGCTGCTGCGTTTCCGGTATCACAAAATCCGGAATGCGCCCATTGTCAATCGCCGCATTCTCCAGCAGAAAATCCTTCAGCTCTTGCAAAAAAGCAAATCCGACCGGCGTATGAAATACATCCTGCTCAATGATCTGGATATAGATCTGCAGCACCGTTTCCGGCTGGTCCATCGTAAGCTGTGTCCGCAGATAATCGACCGCCCGCTGCTCCTTTTTTTCTTCCACCGTCTGCGCCATACCGCCATGCCCTTTCCTTCAGACTCCACAACTTCAAAGCCTATTACTGTCACAAGAGTCCCCATTTTATGAAAAATATCGCCACTTACTCCGATTCCTCATGCCAAAAGCCGCCCCACCAGCTTCACACATTCTGCCGCATCCGCAGAATATCCATCCGCTCCGATTTCCTTTGCAAAGCCTTCGGTAATGCAGGCTCCGCCGATTACAATTTTGGCCGGACACTGCTTCTCTTTTGCCGCCGCGACGACCTCTTTCATCCGCATCATCGTTGTCGTCATCAGCGCCGAAAGCCCGATGACTGCCGCCTGTTCTCTAATTGCACAGTCCACGATCTCATCCGCGGGAATGTCCTTTCCGAGATCGATCACACGGTAACCGTAATTTTTCAGCATCAGAACGACCAGATTTTTTCCGATATCGTGAATATCCCCTTCCACGGTCGCGACCACGATGGTCTCCTTTTTCTCGGCATCGCCCGTCACCAGCATCGGTTCCATGAAATCCATCGCTTCCTTCATCGCGTTTGCCCCGGAGATCAGCTGCGGCAGAAAATATTTCTTTTCTTCATAATATTTCCCGACCAGATTGATCCCGGCGATCAAATATTCATTGACGATCGCAGACGCTTC
Organism: Lachnospiraceae bacterium; assembly: GCA_017470735.1. Classification (GTDB taxonomy): domain Bacteria; phylum Bacillota; class Clostridia; order Lachnospirales; family Lachnospiraceae; genus RGIG4930. The sequence goes on from JAFUYB010000058.1 coordinate 24,674, forward strand.
GGTGCCCGCATCGAGCTCCTTTTTCACTTCATCAATAATACTGTCCTTGTTTCCGTGGACGACACACTCCACGACCGGGTGCAGCTTTTCTTCTTTCTTTTCCGCAACGGCTTTCTCCTGTGCCGATACGGTCAGATTGCCTGCCGGCACGCCATCGAGATACCGGTCCGTCGCATCCTCTTTATTCAGCAGCATATCCGCAGCATACGCCGTGTACATCAGCATCTCCTGCGACGGATTGGCGATCGCCATCGTCAGCCCTTTGGAAAGCGCGATCGCGAAAAACGCCGTGTTGACAAATGCCCGCTGCGGCAGACCAAACGAAATATTGGACAATCCGCAGACCGTCGGCAGCCGCAGTTCATTTTTACAATATTCCACCGTCGCAAAGCATTTTTTTGCCGAATCCGCATCCGCCCCGATCGTCGAAACCAGAAGATCGACGACTGCATCTTCTTTGGACAGCCCGCATTTTTGAGCCGCTCCCAAAACGGTATGAATGTTCTGATGCTTTTCTTCTAAAGACTTCGGCAGTCCGCCCTCGGACAGGGGCAGCAAAATGAACATCGCCCCATATTTTTTCGCGATCGGAAGCAGTGCCTCCATCTTTTCCTTTTCTGCCGAGATCGAATTGATCAGCGCCCGTCCCGGATAGATCCGAAGCGCCGCCTCGATCACTTCGACATAGCTTGAATCGATACACAGCGGCAGATCCACTGTACTCGTCACCTCATAGATGGCATCCAGCATCGCCTGCTTTTCGTCAATGCCGTTGGTACCCATGTTGACATCGAGAATTGCCGCGCCATCCTCTTCCTGCGCTCTGGCAAACTCGCAGACCATGTCCATCTTCCCGGCACGCAGTTCCTCCTGCAATGCTTTTTTCCCGGTCGGATTGATTCGCTCGCCGATCACGGCAAATGCTCCGTCCACATCGATGACCGTATTCATCCGTTCTGATGTGACGACGGCTCTGATTTGGGGATTAGGCGCAAGCACCGGCATCCCTTTTGTCCTTTCCACCAAAGCACGTATATGCTCCGGCGTCGTCCCGCAGCAGCCGCCGACAACGCCTGCTCCCGCTTCGATCAGCGGCACCATCGCCTCTGCAAATGCATCCGGCGTCATCTTATAAACCGTTTCGCCATTTTCCAAAACGGGCAGTCCCGCATTCGGCTTGACTAAAACCGGTATCTGCGCGAATTTGCGCATCTCCTCAATATACGGCAGCATCGCTTCCGGTCCGGTGGAGCAGTTGAGCCCGACCACATCGGCGCCCATCGCCTGCAGGACAATGACTGTCGTATCCGGCCTGCTTCCAAACAGTGTCCTGCCGTCCTCATTGTAGGTCAAAGATACCATGACCGGCAGATCACAGGTCTCTTTGATCGCCAGCACGGCGGCACGGCACTCCTGCAGACTCATCATTGTCTCAACAACAAATAAGTCTACGCCTTCCTCTAAAATCGCCGCCACTTGCTCTTTGTAAATGTCGACCAATTCCTCAAACTGCAATTCCCCGATCGGGTAAAGCTGCTGTCCGGTCATCGTCAGATCCCCGGCAACAAAAGCCCTGTCCCCTGCTGCCTCGCGCGACAGCCGCACCATCTGCCGGTTGATATCCACAAGCCTCTCGCCCAGTCCGAATTCATCCAATTTGATCCGGTTTGCCGTAAAGGTCGGCGCATACAAAATCTGCGTCCCTGCCTCGACATATTTCTTCTGTAAAGACACGATCGCGTCCGGATGGTCATAAATCCACGCTTCCGGACACACGCCGGTCGGCAGTCCCGTTTTTTGCAGATTCGTCCCCGTTGCCCCGTCCAAAAATACCGGTCCCTGTTTTAGTAATTCGTTGAAATTCAATGCTTTCATATATTTTTTACCGTCGCTATGTCCACCAGAGTAAACCGCTCCGGCTCCGACTCCAAGCTCGTTGCCAGCGCATTTGCCGTATCCATCGCCGTAATACAGTACACACCGGTCTCAATCGCGTTTCGCCGGATCAGAAATCCGTCCCTGCTCTTATCGCCGTGCCCCTGGGTCGGCGTGTCGATCACGAGATCGATCTTGTGTCCGAGGATCAGATCCATCACATTCGGCGACTCCTGCGTGATCTTGTTTACCCAGAGCGCGTCCACGCCGTGCTCCTGCAGATACTTTGCCGTCGAACGCGTCGCGTAGATCTTGTAGCCCAGTCCGGCAAACCGCTTTGCCACGCCCACGGCTTCCGGCTTGTCCGCATCCTTGACCGTCAGGATCATCTGCCGGTGTTTGGGCAGAATAATCCCCGCGCCTAAAAACGCTTTAAACAGTGCTTCGGTAAAGGTCTTGGCAATGCCGAGGCACTCCCCTGTCGACTTCATCTCCGGTCCGAGGGAAATCTCCGCGCCGCGCAATTTTTCAAACGAAAATACCGGCATCTTGACCGCGACATAATCGCCCTTCGGCGCCAATCCCGGCGTGTAGCCAAGCTCCTGTAAGGAATGCCCCAAAATGACCTTTGTCGCCACATCCACGATCGGGATTCCCGTCACCTTGCTGATGTAAGGTACCGTCCTTGACGAGCGCGGATTGACCTCGATCACATAGACCTGCTCATCCATCACGATAAACTGGATATTGATCAGCCCCCGCACATGAAGCGCCGCCGCCAGCCGTCTCGTGTATTCGACTAAAGTATCCTGTATCTTTTCGGAAATCGTCTGCGCAGGATAGACCGAGATCGAATCGCCCGAATGGACGCCGGTCCGCTCAATATGTTCCATGATACCGGGAATCAGGATATCCGTCCCGTCACAGACCGCGTCAACCTCAATCTCCTTGCCCTGCAGGTATTTGTCCACAAGGATCGGATGATCCTGCGCCACGCGGTTGATGACCTCCATAAACTGCTCGATCTCCGCATCGCCCCACGCAATCTGCATCCCCTGTCCGCCAAGCACATACGACGGGCGCACGAGCACCGGATAACCGAGTCGGTTGGCAACCGTCCGGGCTTCCGCGGTTGTAAACACTGTACCTCCTGCGGCACGCGGAATCCTCGTTTTCTCTAAAATCTCATCAAACAGCTCCCGGTCCTCCGCGGCATCGACATCCTCAGCCTTTGTCCCTAAAATCGGCACGCCCATCCGCATCAGGCTTTCGGTCAATTTGATCGCCGTCTGGCCGCCGAACTGCACGACCGCGCCGTCGGGATGCTCAATGCGGACGACATTCTCCACATCCTCCGCCGTCAGCGGTTCAAAGTAAAGCTTGTCCGCAATGTCAAAATCCGTCGAAACCGTCTCCGGGTTGTTGTTGATGATAATGGTCTCATAACCCTCTCTGGCAAATGCCCAGGTCGCATGCACCGAACAGTAGTCGAACTCGATGCCCTGCCCGATGCGGATCGGACCCGAACCGAGCACCAGCACCTTCTTTTTCGTGCGTTCCCCTGCTGCCTCATTCTCCCTGCCGAACACAGAATAATAATACGGCGTCGCCGCCTCAAACTCTGCCGCGCAGGTATCCACCATCTTAAATGCCGCTTCAATCCCCCACTGCTTCCGCAGGGCGCGTACCTGCTCCGGCGTGCGCTCCGTCAGCATCGCGATCGCCGTATCGGGAAATTCGATCCGCTTTGCTTCCGCCAAAAGCTCCGGCACAAGCTCCTCACTCTTGAGGCGCTGTTCCATTTCCACGAGGATTTTGAGCTTGTCAATAAACCATATGTCAATCTGCGTGATCTCATGCAGCTTTTTATAGGAAATATTGCGCCGCAATGCTTCCGCGATCCGGTAGATACGCAGATCATCCACTATCGCAAGCTCCCGCAGCAGCCACTCCTCAGTCAGAGATGAAAAATCGACTGACAGCAGGGATTCCACATTTTGCTCAAGAGAACGGATCGCCTTCATCAGCGCCCCCTCAAAGCTGTCGCAGATGCTCATCACCTCTCCGGTCGCCTTCATCTGCGTCGTCAGCGTCCGCTTTGCCGTAATGAATTTGTCAAACGGCAAGCGGGGGATCTTGACCACGCAGTAATCCAGCATCGGTTCAAACGACGCATAGGTCTTTTGCGTGATCGCGTTTTTGATCTCATCCAATGTATAGCCAAGCGCGATCTTTGCCGCTACCTTGGCAATCGGATAACCGGTCGCCTTGGACGCTAAGGCCGATGAACGGCTGACCCTTGGATTGACCTCGATCACACAGTATTCAAACGATGTCGGATGCAGCGCGTATTGGACATTGCATCCGCCCGTGATTCCCAGCTCCGAGATAATATTCAGCGCCGACGAGCGCAGCATCTGGTATTCCTTGTCCGAAAGCGTCTGTGACGGAGCCACGACGATCGAATCGCCGGTATGGACACCGACCGGGTCGATATTTTCCATATTACAGACCGTGATACAGTTGCCTGCCGCGTCCCGCATAACCTCGTACTCGATCTCTTTCCAGCCCGCAATGCACCGTTCGACCAAAACTTCATGGACACGGGACAGACGCAGACCGTTCTGCAGGATCTCCCGCAGCTCATTCTCATCATTGGCAATACCGCCGCCGCTGCCGCCGAGCGTATAGGCCGGACGCAATACCACAGGATAACCAATCGTATTAGTAAAACGGACACCTTCTTCGACATCGTGGACGACCTTGCTTGCCGCGACAGGCTCACCGATCTTTTCCATCGTATCTTTAAATTCCTGCCGGTCCTCCGCTTTTTTGATCGTCTGTGCCGTCGTACCGATCAGCCTTACGCCATGCGCCGCCAGAAAGCCCGATTCCTCCAGCTCCATGCCCAGATTCAGGCCTGCCTGCCCGCCCAAGGTCGGCAACACGGAATCCGGCCGCTCCTTTTCGATGATCTGCTCCAACGCCTTTACCGTCAGAGGTTCTATGTAGACCTCATCCGCTATTTCCTTGTCGGTCATGATCGTCGCCGGATTGGAATTGACCAGTACGACCTCGATGCCCTCCTCTTTTAAGGAACGGCATGCCTGTGTCCCCGCATAGTCAAATTCCGCCGCCTGCCCGATCACGATCGGTCCGGAACCGATCACCAGTACTTTTTTTATCGTATTATCCCTTGCCACAGATTATCTCCTTATCCTCACGCATCCCCCATCATCTCTATAAACCGGTCAAACAGCACGCCGCTGTCGAGCGGTCCCGGTGAAGCTTCGGGATGGAACTGTACCGTGAAAATGTTTTTGTTTAAATACCGCAGTCCCTCATTCGTCCCATCGTTGACATTAGTAAAGGACGGCACTGCAACATCCTTTGGCAGACTTTCCACATCCACCACATAACCGTGGTTTTGGGAAGAAATGTATACCCTGCCGGTTTCGGCATCCTTCACCGGATGGTTGCCGCCCCGGTGTCCGTATTTCATCTTGTGCGTGTCTGCCCCGTTGGCGAGCGCCATCAGCTGATGCCCGAGACAGATGGCAAAAATCGGCACATCCGACTCATAGAGCAATTTGATCTGTTCAATGATATCCGTACAGCTTTTCGGATCGCCGGGTCCGTTCGAGAGCATAATGCCGTCCGGCATGCTGTCCAATATCCTCTGTGCCGGTGTGTGCGCCGGATAGACCGTCACCTCGCAGCCACGCTCGTTTAAGGCTTGGGCAATGCTTTTTTTCGCTCCCAGATCAAGCAGTGCCACACGGTATCCCTTCCCCGGCAGAACTGTGCTCTTCCGGCAGGTCACCCTGGAAACGACATCTCCTACCTCGTATGCCCGTATCTGCGGCAGCACCTCCCCGACTTCCACAGCCTCGGTCGTGATCATTCCGTTCATCGTGCCTTTGTCCCGCAGCAGCTTGACAAGTGCCCTTGTGTCAATACCGCAGATGCCCGGTATGTCCTGCGCGAGCAGAAAATCCGAAAGGCTTCCTTCACAGCGGAAATTGCTCGCCTGCCGCGACAGCTCCCGCACGATATAGCCGTCCACCCATGACCGACCGGACTCCATATCCGGCGTCACGCCGTAATTGCCGATCAGCGGATAGGTCATCGCCACCGCCTGTCCCGCGTAGGATGGATCGGTCAGCACTTCCAGATAGCCGGTCATCGATGTATTGAAAACGATCTCACTGATCGTCGTCCTGGTTGATCCGATACTCGCACCGGTGAAAACCGTGCCGTCCTCCAGTATCAGTTTTGCCTGCATAGTTTCTCCTTTTTAATCTATGATATGGATTACTTCGCATATCGGCGATCACTGGAAGTATTTAACTCCCGATTCAAACAATTTCATGTCCTTATTCCCATAGATATTTTTCATCACGCCCTTGCCAAGCCGCTCGGAGTGACACATCTTGCCATACACACGGCCGTCCGGACTCGTAATGCCCTCGATCGCGTAGTCAGAACCGTTGATATTCCATTCGTCATCCATCGTAGGCGTACCGGACGCGTCCACATACTGGGTTGCCACCTGGCCGTTGGCAAACAAAGTTCGGATCACATCTGCGTCAGCGACAAACCGTCCCTCACCGTGGGACGCCGGAATCGCGTAAACCTGCCCCAGCCCTGCGTTCGCAAGCCACGGCGACTTGCTGCTGACTACTTTGGTATAGGCCACCTTTGACACATGCCGCCCAATCGTATTGTAGGTCAATGTCGGCGATGTCTCATCCTGCGGACGGATCCTGCCATCCGGCACCAATCCGAGCTTGATCAGCGCCTGGAAGCCGTTGCAGATGCCAAGCGCCAGTCCGTCCCGCCCATTCAGCAGCTTTGAAAACGCCTCTTTTACCCGTTCGTTGCGGAACGCCGTCGCAAAGAACTTCGCGCTGCCCTCCGGCTCATCACCTGCCGAAAATCCGCCGGGAAACATCACGATCTGCGCATTGCCGATGGCGCGGACGAACGCATCCACCGATTCCCGGATGTCCGTTTCATTCTGATTGCGGAAGACAATCGTCTCCGTCTCGGCACCTGCCAGCTTAAATACCTTTGCGCTGTCGTATTCACAGTTTGTCCCCGGAAATACCGGAATGAACACCCGCGGTTTCGCCACCTGATGCTTGCAGATATAAATCTGCTTTTCTTCATACTGGTAATGCTTCCAGTCCATATCCTCTGTGGCATCATCCTTTGCGGGATGCAGCTGTGCAGAAGCTCCCGTCTTTGTGTGGAAGACACTTTCCAGCGGCTCCTGCCACTTTTTGATCGCTTCATCAAGCGGATATTCCAGCTTGCCGTAGCTTAAGCTCTTTTCCTCGCCGACCTGGCCGATCAGCTTGACAGCACCCGACAGACCGCATTTTTCCGCTTCCTTCAGCACCGCTGCCCCATCCTGGACTTCAAGGACAAAAGATCCGGTCTCCGGCGCAAACAATTCTGTCACGGAAAGCGCCTGATCATCCAGGATCACGCCCAGCCCATTGCCGAACGCCATCCTTGCCACTGCCGCAAACACTCCGTATCCGTCCACGACATACGCCGCCGCGATCCTTCCCTTTTTCATCTGTCCATGGACGAAATCGAACAGCCGCATCGCCTGTTCATAATCAATCAGATCGTAATCATCCCGCGCGAGCTTCGCGAGCACCAGACGGTCGCCCTCTTCCTTCAGCTCCGGCGTTACGATCTCTGCCTCCCGTGCCGTATCCACCGCAAAGGACACCAGCGTCGGCGGCACATCGATCTCATTGAAGGTGCCGGACATCGAATCCTTTCCGCCGATCGACGGCAGACCGAAACCGATCTGCGCCGCATAGGCTCCCAACAACGCCGCAAAAGGCTGGCTCCAGCGGTGCGGATCGTCCGTCATCCTCCGGAAATATTCCTGGAACGAAAACCGTATTTTGGAGTAATCCCCGCCGCTCGCCACGATCCGCGCCACCGACTCGGTCACCGCATACACCGCGCCGTGGTACGGGCTCCAGCTCGACAGATACGGATCAAAGCCGTATGCCATCATTGATACCGCGTCGCATTTTCCATCCGTCACTGGAAATTTCGCGACCATCGACTGTGCCGGTGTCAGCTGACGCTGCCCGCCGTGGGGCATCAAAACAGACGCGGCGCCGATCGAACTGTCAAACATCTCAACCAGCCCCTTCTGGCTTGCCACATTCAAATCCTGCAGAACCTTCGTAAAGGCTGCTTCTATATCGCCATCCGCTACCGCTTTCTGCACCTCATCCGATGCACACGATTTGAAATAATTGTCTGCCTCGGATGGCATCTCCACCGCGACATCCGTCTCCTGATGCGCCCCATTCGTATCCAAAAACGCACGGGACAGATCCACGATCGCCTTGCCGCGCCAGTTTAAGACCAGCCTCGGCTCCTCCGTCACGACCGCTACCTTTGTCGCCTCCAGATTCTCCTCCGCCGCGTAGTCCAGGAATGCATCCACATCCTCCGGCGCCACCACAACCGCCATCCGCTCCTGCGATTCGGAAATCGCCAGCTCCGTACCATCCAGCCCGAAATATTTTTTCGGCACGGCGTCCAGATCGACGGTCAGCCCATCCGCCAGCTCACCGATCGCCACCGATACACCGCCTGCGCCGAAGTCATTGCACTTTTTGATCAGCAGACTGACCTCTTCGCGCCGGAACAGCCGCTGCAGCTTCCTCTCCGTCGGCGGATTGCCCTTCTGCACCTCTGCCCCGCATTCCACCGTGGATTTCGTATCGTGCGCCTTGGATGAACCGGTCGCTCCGCCGATGCCGTCCCGTCCGGTGCGTCCGCCCAGGAGGATAATGATATCCCCCGGATCGGACGTGAGACGCTTTACCGCCCGCCGTGGAGCCGCCGCCATGACTGCGCCGATCTCCATCCTTTTTGCCACATAATCGGGATGGTAAATCTCATTTACATAACCGGTCGAAAGTCCGATCTGGTTGCCATAGGAGCTGTAGCCATGCGCCGCCTCGCGGACGATCTTCATCTGGGGCAATTTCCCCTCCATCGGCTTTTGGGTCGCGAACTTCGTCGGATCCGCCGCACCGGTCACGCGCATCGCCTGATACACATAAGTCCGTCCCGAAAGCGGGTCACGGATCGCTCCGCCCAGACAGGTCGCCGCCCCGCCGAACGGCTCGATCTCGGTCGGATGATTGTGCGTCTCATTTTTGAAATTTAAAAGCCACTCTTCGGTCTGCCCGTCCACCTCGACCGGAACCACGATCGAGCAGGCATTGATCTCATCGGACTCCTCCTGATCGTCGAGCTTTCCTTCGGCTTTCAGCTTTTTCGCCGCCAGCACCGCCAAGTCCATCAGACAGACGAATTTATCCTCCCTGTCTCCATACATTTTGGCAAAGTCCTTGCGGTACTGCGCAAAGGTATCCTCGATCGGCTTGCGGTAATAGCCGTCTTCAAAAGTAACGTGCTTTAATTCCGTTGAAAAAGTCGTATGCCGGCAGTGATCTGACCAGTAAGTATCCAGCACACGGATCTCAGTGATCGTCGGATCGCGGTGCTCTTCGTTACGGAAATAATTTTGAATATGGCAAAAATCCGCAAAGGTCATCGCCAGCGACAGCGAATCGTATAAATCTTGCAGCGGCTTTTGTTCCATCGTCATAAAGCCGTCAAGTATTTCCACATCCTCCGGCTCCGGATAATCCTCCGTCAAAGTATCCGGCAAAGTTTCTCCTACCTCGGCGGAATCCACCGGGTTGATGCAGTATTCGCGGATCGTTGCAAACTCCTCATCCGAAATATCCCCTTCCACGATGTAGGTTGTCGCCGTGCGGATCACAGGCTCTTCGTCCTCTTTTAACAGCTTTAAGCACTGCTCCGCGGAGTCCGCCCGCTGGTCGTACTGCCCCGGCAGATAAGCAACAGTGAACACGCGTCCTGCTTGTGAAACATCTCCCGTATCACCCGAACCGCTGTCCGCTTTCAGAAGCTCCGACGCATCCTGCACTCCTTCGTACAGATTGTCCACCGGCGGCTCGGCAAAGACCGTATTCTTCGCAGCCTCATACACCTGATCCGATACGCCCTCCATATCGTACCGGGCCAGCATCCGCACGCCCTTTACGCCCCCGATCGAAAGGTAATGCCGGAATTCGTGTGCCAGCTCCTTTGCCGCACCCGCGTATTCCTGCTTCTTTTCCACATAAATCCGTCTGACCCCTGCCATATTCTTCTCCTTTTTTTGCTTTTGGATAAATCATCTAAGTATAACACAAACCCGGCAGAAATGAAAATGCTATACTTCAGTCATTCCTTTCATTCCTTTCCAAAAATCCATAACTATTTCCTTCACCTGCGGCTGCGTCACCACCTTCACATCCGTCCACTCGCGCGGAAATACGCCGCGGTAATCTGACCGCAGAAAACGCTCATCCAAAAGCGCGACTACTCCGACATCCTCTGCCGTGCGGATGACCCGGCCTGCCGCCTGCAGCACTTTATTCATTCCCGGATAAAGATAGGCGTATAAGAAACCGTCGCCGCTGTTATTTTCAAAATGATCCCGGATGATCTGACGCTCATGCGTCACCATCGGAAGCCCTGCCCCGAGGATGATTGCACCGATCAGACGCTCACCGGTCAGATCGATCCCCTCCGAAAAAATGCCGCCCATCACGCAAAAACCGATCAGCGTCCCTTCCGAAGCACCATTGTCAAACCGCTCCAAAAATGCCGCCCGCTGATTCTCATCCATCTCAGGTTTCTGCAGCAGCAATTCCGCATCCTCCGGCAGATCGTCTGCCAGTCTTTCGTACACCTGCTCCAAAAACGCGAAGGACGGTCCGTATACCATATAATTCCCGCTCCGGACACTGACGATGTCCCGGATATACTGCGCAAACCGTTCATACTCATCCGGCCCCCGCCTGCGGTAGAGGCTGGTCACATCCCTGCCAAGCACCAAAAGCCTCTTTTTTGCATCAAAAGAGCTGGTCGCATAGACCGCATACGGATTCTCTTCCTCGCAGAGCAGCTTCTTATAATAATTGACCGGCAAAAGCGTTGCAGAAAAAAACACCGACGCCCTTGCCATCGCGAGTCTTGCGGCAAGCTGGCGCGATGGATCGATGCAGAACAATTTGACATAAAAACAGCCGTTATCCATAAAGTCGCAGTAAATCCTGTAATGGTCATCCAGACATTCGGACATATTCAAAAAATGGCGCACGGCAAAATAAAATTCCCGGATCTCATCCATATGCGCGATCTCAATGCGTTTTTCAAAAAACTTATCCAGCGCATTCGACACGCGGAGCAGCGCGACGATCAATTCATCCACATCCCGAAGCAACAGATAATCTTCGCACTGCCGCTTCCACGCCAGAAGAATCCGGTTGCACTTATCAAGCGCCGATGGAATGCCGCCATTGTAGGTTTTAAAATATTTTTTGATCTCTAAAAATTTCTCCTTGACCAGCACTGCCGAATACATTTCCCGGGCACGGTCAACGAGATTGTGCGCTTCATCGACCAAAAGCAGATACTCCCCGCTGCTTCCCTCACCGAAAAACCGTTCCAGCGCCACATTCGGGTCAAAGGCATAATTGTAATCCCCGACCACGCCGTCACAAAAGCTTGCCAAATCCAGCGACAGCTCAAACGGACAGACTTCGCTTTCTGCCGCATGCTCCTCAACGGTCTGCCGTATAAACAGGTTCTTTGCGGTAAGCAGCTCATACAGCGCATCATTGATCCGGTCATAATGCCCCTTCGCGCGCGGACAGTCAACCGGATTGCATTTCCGCTCATCCAAAGGACAGATTTTATCCTTTGCCGTGATTTCCACCGCCTTAAACCGCAGTCCCTTTTTCTGGAGCAACGAGAATGTATCCACCGCAACCGAACGGGCCGCTGTCTTTGCCGTCAGATAAAACACTGTCTCCGCCAAGCCCTCGCCGACCGCTTTGACCGCAGGAAATATCGCAGAAATCGTCTTGCCCGTTCCGCATGGTGCTTCGATGAACAGAGTCTTGCCGCGTTGGACCGTCCGGTAGACATCGCTCGCAAGCTTCTTCTGTCCGGGACGGTAAGAAAAGGGAAATGCCAGTTCACGGATCGACCGCGTCCTTTGGATGCGCCATTCATACGAAAAATCCGACCACCTGCGGTACTGCGCCATCAGCTGCCCGAACCATTCCGCTATTTCTTCCCATGAATACCGCTCCTTAAAACGGCGGATGTCCTCATCCTTTTCCAGCGATCCATAGGTCATCTGCACGCTGATTTCCGACAGTTCATTTTGCAGGGCATAAATGTACGCATAGCACTTTGCCTGCGCCAGATGCACGGCCACCGGCTCCTCCATCGCCATCACATCCGCATAGACGCCTTTGATCTCGTCAATCGTCACCTCCGGCGTCTGATCCGGTTTTTCACCAAGGATGATCCCGTCCGCCCGCCCGTCGATCGTCACATCGTATTGGTCAAACGAAACCGTGTGGGATAGCGTTACCTCCGCGTGATAATTGCCGCCCATCCTGCCCTGGATTTTCCGGTGCAGCTTTGCGCCTTTTTGCATAGCCGACAGTGACGCCATGCCGCCCCGCCCTTCCTCAATGTCACCGCTTCGCAGCACGAATTCGACAAGCGCCCGCACGGAAAGATGAAATTGTACGCGTTCTTCCTGATTCTCCATACACATTATTATAAAGAAAAAGGCAATCGGAAACCAGTCCAATCGCCCTCGTTCATTCACATATTTTCTTTTTCATCACTATCGCCCCTAAGCAATGGCAAACTTTTGAATCGAACGCCCAAAGGATTCATCCTCGCCGCGGCAGACGACCTGCATCTCCCGTTCCAGTGCCTGCGTCAGCACGCCGATGAATGATTTCGCATCCAGATAACAACTGCCGCCCTTTAAATCGATATCAAAGTCATACTTCGATGCGATATTGACAAACTCCTGCACCTCAGCCGGATTGTTCAGCTTGATATGAACATTCCTCATGATATCACCTCTCTTCTCCTGATATACTTACTCTTGTTGCTCCCCGATCCGAACCACAATCCGTAGTGGCTGAATCTATTTTTACAACCACGATATTGTGTTTTCGGATTCCGTGATATTAAACCATAGGAAACGAGAACAATCAAGGACAGTTTTCAGCAAAATATTCAACAAAATAGCTGTGATATTGTATAAAGTGCACAAAAATTGCCGTCTGAGGGAAGAGCGGCAATCCATTGATCATCATTTTCCTGCCAACCAAAGCTGTCACTGTTTTCTTTTTCCATTCCCCGGCTTAGACCAGTCCGCCGGAAATACAAAATCCGCCTCTAAGTCCCCGTTCAGAAACAGACGGCTGACCTCGTACTTGCGCTGGTACTCTCTGTCGGCATCCGTCACTTCTGCGAGGCGCGAGGTGTCCATATTGTGCAGCAGGTCAGATTTCTTGACCGCGCAGGCAAGCGGGTTTTCACAGATCGCGGACAGATATTCATAGTAATCAAAGTCGGGCGTATATTCTTTGGTCAAAAGAACAACGGCTTCCACGATCTCCGGGGCAAAGCCCTCTTCCCGCAAGCGTGCGGCATCCACATCCGTGTCCTCAATGATATCGTGCAGCCAGCCGACCGTCTGCTGGGCAACCGTCTCACAGCCGCCTGCCACCGCCGCCAGATGCTCTTCATACGGATGTCCGCCCCTGTCCGTCTGACCCGCATGCGCTGCCTTCGCAAAACGGATCGCCTTTTTGAGCTGCTCCTGTTCCGTCATACGATGCCCTTTCTTCTAAATTACCAAATCAATGATCCCGCCGTGAATGAAATTAAACGGCCAAGACATTCCGCCCGGATTTCCCATTTCAAAAATCATCCATTCGTGCTATGATAATTGCAAACTGACAGAAACATATTATATTCAGCAACGAAAATGATTCCCGTTACTGAATACAATTATAACGAAAGGCAACACGATGGTCAAACGGGAAAACCTGCTCGCATTGAGTTTTTATGAGAAATACCCATTTACAGGAAGCGATAACGGACTCCGCTACCGTATCGAAAAAAAAGAATCCGACAACGAAAAAAAGCTGTGCGCTACCGCATGGCGCAGTCCCCTCGCCTTTGACTATACGCCCGATGAGGACAAAACAACCTTTCTCGCGGATTTTTCCGACGACGGACTCGTGGCTGTGGCGGAGTGGCTGAATACGCAATGAACCTTTCCCCACATAAAAAGACGGACCGCTTTTTGCAGTCCGCCTTTTGCTCTCATCTGAAGCTCTTTGGGAGTTTCATGTTTCCTTATTCAATCGCGTTTCCGTGGTCGTAAAAACATCCTCTGTTAAGGATATTATCCCTCAATCGCGATGTACTTCTTCTCTTCCACTTCCGGCTTCTTCGGCTCAACCTTCGGGATGTCAACCGTCAGGACACCGTCCTCGTACTTCGCCTTGATATCGTCCTGCGTCACATCCTCGCCGACATAGAAGCTCCTCGACACGCTGCCGAAATAACGCTCGCGGCGAATGTAGTGTCCGTCATCGTCCTTTTCATCCTTGCTCGAACCGTGTGTCGCGGAAATCGTAAGGTAACCGTCCTTCAGTTCAGCCTGAATATCCTCTTTCTTCACGCCCGGCAGATTGACCGCCAGTTCAAACGCGTTGCCCTTTTCCTTGATATCCGTCTTCATCAGGCCATTGGCCGGCGCGCTCGGCGTCCGTGTCCTGCGCGGGAAATCAAAATCGAAAAAGTCATCCAATAAGTTCTCTCCAAAAATACTAGGCATCAACATAAGTCATTCCTCCATTCTTTTTTTTTGCACTCTGCAGAACGCTGCCGCTCTCTTATCATGGCTGCCCGATCCTGCTTAGTGTATTTTGACTGGTTTCTCTGTCTCGGAACTCTGATCTTTTTCCAATCCGTTCCTTAACATGACTATGTTATACCACTTATTAGCACTCTTGTCAAGTGAGTGCTAATAATTTTTTTAAAATTTTTTCACGCCCAGATATTCCCTTCTTTCCATGAATTGTTTTTCCTGAAATTCTTTCATATACTCCTTGCGTTCCATCCGTTTTTTATACAGGGCATCTGCTGCCGCCTTATCATCAGCTCTTTTCTTTCTTGCCCTTGCTTCCCGGCGCCTGGATTCTTCCCTTCTTCGGGCAGAATCACTTTGGCTGGACCTGTTATTGGATGTACTTATTTCTGTTGTGATATCATCACCGCAGACCTTTATTCCCAAACCGTTCTGTTTCAAGGACAGATCTACATGCTGAACTGTGCCTGCACCGGTATTTTCACGAAGAAATACTCCCGTTGATCTGATCACTCCATCTCTGTAACCATCTGCTCCACCCAAAGAGAACTCCGTCCGGCTCGCTCCAAGGTATATTGCTCCGATATCGGCCTGTTTTAAGTCCATAAGAATATCTTTGCCATTTTCATCCTTGCACCATACCTTAAGTTTGGAAAATACTTCATCGTTCTCATCAATCCAGCCATTCCCATCACTGTCATATTCGCGGAGATCGGCAAATCCGTCCCCACTTTTTGTTCCGAACAATTCGCTTCCATCATCAATCTTCCCATTTCCGTTTTTATCAAGAGCAAGAAAGCCGGATCCTTTTCCAAGCATAGATATTTCATCCTCTTTTCCATCAACGTCAAGATCAAACTTAAATGTCTGATCCCTGACATCGGCTGTATCACTCCCTATATTTACAACAAGCGGGTCACACAGAGCATCTGCCATTGTCGGAATATTAACATTCATGTATTCCATGTAACTTCTGCTCATCAGGACATTCACATTAAAATCAATCGTCCGGCCGTCCTCTGTATATGCTTTTCCATCTGCATGAAAGCCGGTTTCTTCTGTTTCAGAATAGGAAAGCATATTATAGGAAAAACCGCCTAAACCTGCACCGCCCATCATTCCAAAGGATGAAAATCTCTTAAACACAGCAGAAAGAATGCTGTTTTGAAAGCCAGATGCAACTGCACCTGTCCCAAACAAACTCCCGGATGCTATTTTCCCAATGCCATGAAAATATCCGGTATCATCCATGTTATATGACCCCTGCCTGGCATTGTCCTTACTCGTTTGATAAGTGTCTTTTTCCATGGAGCTTTCTTTTCTCGAACTATATGAATTGACCGTTCCCAGGAAGCCGCTTGTAAACTTGTCTCCTGTCCTCATTCCTGTCTGTGTGTAATTTCTTCCTGATAACATATTCACTGTACTATTGGCTATTCTCATTTTTTCTCCTTTCAAAATAAGCGCAGAAACTTACGTCCCACTCATCCATAAGCTTCTGCGCATCCATGCCTTACATTAAGGATTTCGGACTCAAAAATCAGAAAATAACCCCGATGTAACGAAAGGACAGATTATTGTAACGAAAAGTCATTTCACAATAAAAAAACCGGATGATTATCTATAAAATCAATCCGGTAAATCACAAAATTAAATATGTGCAGATTATCACACGACAGCAGCCTTGAACGGGCTTATACCCTGTATTTCATCTACAAGCTCTAATTTTTTCTGCCTGACATCAACATCATTTTGTAAATCCAAAAAGTACTTGTCAGAAACTCCAAAAAACCTTGCAAGCCTAAGTGACGTATCCGCCGTAATCTTTCTCCTGTCATGCAGGATATCCTGAATACGTGAAACAGGAACATGTATCCCTTTTGCCAGTCTGTATGCAGAAATGCCAAGAGGCTCCATAAATTCCTCAAGTAATATCTCACTTATTTTAGGCGTTTCTATATACATATCCATATTATCTATCCTCCCTCAAAACCCAGCAAAAACTAGTGATAATCCACAATCTCTACATCATAAAAACTGTTCCCGTCTTCCCTGAAGCATATCCTAAACTGGTCATTTATCCGGACACTGTACTGCCCCTTTCTTTTCCCTGACAATTGCTCCAGCCGATTTGACGGTGGCACTTTTAAATCCTCCAGGTATCCTGCATTGTCTATCATGATCAGCTTTCTTAAAGCAATCCTCTGTATATCATGGGGCAGCTTCCTTGAAAATATTTGATTATATACCTTTTCCGTCTCTTTATCTGCAAAACTCCTTATCATGTTCCCATTATACCTTCGTTAAATGTACACGTCAAGCAGGTATGCATAAAATATCTTACCTCTTTTTCAACATCACGCTCACTGAAAAATGACCTTCCTTTTTCTCAATCCGCATTGCTCCGTCATATCTTTCTGCTATGTCCTCGACATTTTTTAGTCCCAATCCGTGCCATTCATTTTCGGGATGTTCACGCCCATTCTCCGGCAAATAATCATTCTCACATAGAACCAATATCACCGCTGCCTTTTCCCTGATCTGAAACGACACATTTTTAGCTTCCGTGTATTCCGCTTCGCGTATGGCATTGTCCAAAATATTTCCGATCACGATCCCTATATCATAAGCAGAGATGCCCCACGCATCCTGATACCCCATATCAACGGACAGCAGCACTCCTGCTTTCTTTGCTTTGTGAAACCGGTCATTGATCACCATGTCCGTCACCGGATTTCCGGTCGATACTGCCATCTTAACCGACGAAATATCTTCGTCAAGCTGCTTTATATATGCGGCAAGTTCTTTCTCGTACCCATGCTCCGACAGTCCCCTTATATTTGTCAGATGGGTTGCCATATCGTGACGCACCTTTCGGATTTTCTCATAGTACTCCTGCGTTTCCTCAAGCCGCTGCTTCATCGCCTCTTTTTCCAATTTCTCCGTCATATACATTTCGCTGCGCTTACGGTAACGATTGTTTTCCTGCCACATATAAATTGCCGACAGCTCTCCCAAATATAAAAGCACAGCTATGATCGGCAGCTGCCAGAGAAGTTCCGGCTTCTCTTCCGTCAGAATAACTGCCCCCTCTTTTATGGACATGATGGAAATGCTTCTCATGATAAATGTCATGATGATTCCGGCTGCATTCAAAACAGCCAGAAATAAAAGCTCCTGCAAGTGGATTTTCTCGCGATGCTTCACAATCTTTGCAACCGAAACGATCGCTGCCGCACAGACAATCGTATATGCAGCAAACAATACAACCTCAAAAATTCCTATTCGGACAGACACAAAATGCTCTATATCATTTGCCGCTTCAATACCGTTCATCAGATTTTTGGAAATAAAGTCTGTAGCGCTCACCACCACAAAATACGACATACTTGTAATGTGCCAGAACAGCGTGATCGTAAAAACGCTTTCAAGCACCCAGTCTTTTGCACAGAATAATACAAACGGGATGATCACTCCGAAAAGCGCCAGAGTTGTTATCGGAAGATCAGTTGTCAGGAAGCTGCTAATGATAAATATAATCCCAAGAATTACAATAACGGCAGCCACCTCATTTTTCTTCATATAACTGTCACCGTCATTGCTTTTTGACCGCCTGATCACAGGCACAAATTGATTCCACAGCCACAGCACCATAAAAAGTCTCATCAGCGAAAAGACTACATCCACGATCCTGATGAAAGGACTTAATTCATAATCCATACTCACCTCACTAATCTTGTCCTTCGGGTAATTTTTTCCGTAGGTATCCATGCCCTTTGCGCAAGTTTTTCCTGCGGGTATTTATGCCCTTTGACTGCTTACTCGCAAAAAATCATCCAAAAAATTCTTGTATTTGTATTTTGACATTGGAATTTTCGTGCCGTCATCCATCTCCACCTGAGTCCGGCCATAGGTAAACACACGCGTCAGATTTACGATATAGCTTCTATGAATCTGGCAGAAGTCATCCCCGACCTGTGATGAAATTTCATCCATTTTCCCGTAGCACTCAACAACACGGTCTTTGATATGCAGTTTTAATTTCCTGCCTTCGCTTTCCACATACTTTAGCGCACTTGATTTTAATAGCATCTGTTTTCCGCCGATAGAAATGGATAACATATCATCACAAGCCGCCCGCTTCTTTATAATATGATCCACTTCTTTTTGAGCCTGCGACAGAATCCCCAAAAACTTCTTCTCATCTATCGGCTTGATCAAAAACTGAAAGGCTCTTACTTCAAAGGCTTCCTGCATCCGTTCGGGCATTCCCGTCACAAAAACGATCAGCGGAAGACTGCCAAGTGCTCTGCCATCTGCAAGCTGGTTTGCTTTGATTTTTGCTGCCACCGACATACCGTCGAGTTCATTCCTAAAATCAATATCCAGAAACAGCAGGTCAAGCGAATTTCCTGCCTCAAAATAAGATAATGCTTCCCTGCCATCGGAAAAGCACTTGGTGATATGCTCACCACTGTCAGTTTTCACAAGCCTGCTTAAATAGTCTCTTGTTATACTTTCATCATCGCAAATGCCTATATGCAACTTTCTGCCCTCCACAATAATCACTTCCCAATCCCGCATAAGAAGTACGAAATACTTTCCTGCTAACATGAAAAACACCGGCATCCTCATCGTATCACAGGTTGCCGGCTTATAAAATACAGATGTAACGAAAGGGCAGAATATTGTAATGAATGGCTCGATTTTTGTAAAAATGTAAAACCGGCAGATGCAACTGCCAATTACAATCCTGCCGGTTTACTGTCTGCAGTATTACAAATACCTTATCTGAAATCATTCAGATCACGGTTTGAAGGAGTCCGTAAACGTTACTATAATACTGCAGTCTCTGTCTGTTTATTATCATCAAAAACATCTCTTTCGCTACACCGCTACATCAATTGCCCCGCTCATATCCGCATCAAAAAGCTCCACCTCAGACAGGCTTTCTGCCTGATAGGAAGCACTTGCCGGCGCCGCATTGACGGCCTGTGTCTTAAAGCCGGCTGCCGCCGATGACGCTGATCGCTTTTCCTGCTCTAAACGGTCGAATAAGGCTTTTAGGTATTTCAGATCCGCCCTCGTCAGTTGCTTCTCTTCGTCCTCACGATGTTTTCTTTTCATCTCCTTTATTTCTTCATCCGTCATATCACGGCCGGAATAAGAAAGCATGTCCTGCATTTCTGATAGCGACTCACTGGCGAGCTCCTCTTCTAATTCCTCGATTTCTTCCATCATTTCCTGCATCATCTCTTCAGAGATTTCTTCATTTTCTTTGATCGACTCCTGCAACTCGTCTTTCCCTGGTATTTCCTCTTCTTCTCCCGGCGCATTTGCAGGAGCACCATTGCCATTTTCCGCTGCCTCCTCTTCTTCCAAATGCCGCAGCTTCCGTTTGGCGATCCGCTCCATGGATGCCGCATGGATGATTGCGGCAAATACTTCACTTGCACCATAGTCCCCGTTGCGGAGCTGCTTATACAGCCATGCCAACTTGGTCCGCATCTTTGTAGGAAGCGATCTGGCTGCATTGGCCGTCTTTGCCTGCTGGATCTGTTTCGACATCTGTTTAAAATTATATGGCAGACGCTTCTTAATTTTGCCGGAATTGCCGGTGTTTAATTTATGAACTGCGATGAAACAGTTCGCCGGACTGTTTTCCTGCATACGATGGTAATGGACTAACAAACCGGAGCTTGTTTCCTGAAATGAGACACCTCTGATTCCTGTCATGCTTACCTCCTTCCGTGGGATACTTCCTTGCAAAAGCAAATCCATTTGCTCGTATTTTATTATAACGGATATCTAAGCCTCCGGCGCGTCATTTCACACCCTAAAAATGACATTTCACACCATACAAACGACATTTTCCACCAAATATGGTATCCTAATTCAATAAGACAATTGTAAGCCAGAAAGGTACAAAGCAATGAATCTTGCGATATGTGACGATGAGGCAATCATGCGCCGCTCGTTGGCAGAGCGCGTGAAAACTATTCATCCCGATATGGAAATATATGTCTTTTCCTCCGCCGGGGAATTGTTAAAAAATGAAATCAGCTTTGATATCTATCTGCTGGACATCGAAATGGAAGGGATCTCCGGGATGGAGCTCGCAAAGCTGCTTCGCGGACGGCCTCATCCGTTCCCACCGATCATCATTTTCATAACCGGCTTTGCTGAACACATGGCCGATGCCTTTGATGTGCAGGCCTACCACTATCTCCTAAAGCCCCTTGATCATCGAAAGTTTCAGGAAGTATTAAACGGAGCGATAGCAGAAGCGTCCGGTCAGCGATCGCAATTGGATGATTACCTGATGATAAAATCTGATAATATCATGCGTAAATTGGCCTATGACGATATCATCTACATTGAGAGCAGCAATAAACAAGCTATTTTTCATACTACAGAAAGCAAAATAAAAATCTATGCCCCGATGAATGAGCTTGAGGAAACACTTTCGGGCCGCTTTTTCCGCTGCCATAGAGGGTATCTCGTCAACCTTGCCCATGTGCTTTCCTATGAACCGGGCAGCATTTCCGTCACCGGAGGCGACAATCTGCTGCTCTCCCGTCTTAAGTATCAGGATTTCGTGCAGGCATTCATGAGCTACGCAAGATCAGGAGGTATCGTCCGTGTTTAACACAGAACTCTTACGACAAATGATCGATATTCTCCCGCTGTACATCGGCGAAGCTGTTTTTTCATGCCTGTATGCCGCGAAATTTCTTGTACAAAAATATGAAACAAAACAGCTGCTTACGCTGTGGTTACTGCCTTCTGTCATTTTGGATGAGCTGCTGTTTGCACTTGTGCCTAATACCGATCCCTGGCATGATCTGATGTGGATCGCCGCAAGGATCTTTCTATTGATATTGCTGCAGCGGTCATTGTTCATCCGACGGGAACAGGGAATGCACTCATTTTTGACTGCAAGCATCATCGTCGTTGTGTATCTGACAAAATACCTGATTGTTATGCCTTATACTGCGGTAAGCGATTTAACGTGGGATCATATCATGCCGTACCTCTTAAATCAAAATATTCTGGACGGTATCCTGACTGCCTACGGTACAAAGCTCTTCGTCACCTTTATGGTTGATGGCATGATGCTTGTCTTAAATGGGATATGGGGCGTTTTGTGCATGTATTTCATGCTTCACATAGTTGAAAAAGCTTACACCCACAAGCAGGATATCCTCGAAAAAAATGATGCCCTATTCCTATGCGCGCCGTGCATTACATCAACCGCCATCTGCCTACTCTGACTGTGATGATGCGGTTACAGTAGTCTTCCTTTCATCCGGTTGAACGCCTGCAGCAAAGCCATTCTCCTCTTTTTGCATTGATTCCTTATCTTCCTTTCTCTCACGCTCCCTGTCTCTTGCGAAACGCATTTCCTCATTTGCTTTATCGAGATCATCCAAGGTCTTACGGTTCAGATCATCGGCCTTTGCATTTATTTCTTCAAGCTGCTCCTCTTTCTTGGCTGTATCACCACCTCTGCCCTGGTCCAGCTTAATCTCTGACTCCAATACGCCCGCCTCGCCTTCAAGGGATGTCGCAACGCGATTTTTCACATCTGCCATATCCATGGTCGCTCCCGCAGTTATAAGCGCCTTCATTCCTCTTGCTGATATCTGAGATGTATCTCCATCCTTATTTCTATTGTATGAATCTCCGCTCTGTTTGACCTGTCTTTCTTCCGCTTCTTTCCGCTCTTTTTGTTTTGCCGCCATCTTGACCTGATTTTTTTGAGCCTCAAGCTCGGCAATCTCCTGTTCAAGACTCTGGCGTTTTTTCTGCTTTTGTTCAGGAGAAAGCTTATCATCCTTTCCAAGTTCCTGAAGCTGCTTTTGCTTTTCCTCAATCTGCCGCTGCAGACTGTCCAATTCCGGATTATTGGTGCCTTGTTGCGGCATCATTACCGGTCTGGTATCCTGACCGTCACCTATTCCGCTGATCTGCATAACCTGCCTCCCATTCAAATATTTGCGCCTGACAAAGAGTATCTTCATCATAATTTTCGCCAGGTTATCTCCTAAAGTAAACCCATTTGGAGTGAACGGTCGGTTTCTTGTTGTGAAATGTTATTTCAAACTCAGCATAGCACAGAAGATAACCCGGTTTTCTTGTTGTTCTATATCAATGTCACCATAATACTTTTTCGCACAGTTTCTCATATTGACCATCCCCCAGCCGTGATTTTCATTCTTCTTTTTACTTTTGGGAAGGCCGGTTTCTTCATCAATGGTTAGACAACCGGCAAAACTGTTCTCCACACATATCAGCAGGATATGGTTTCTCCTTTTTGAATACACCGAAATGTATGGATTGTCGTAATCAACAGCCTCCATTGCGTTATCCACCGAATTTGACAGAATAATTCCCAGGTCGAATGCATCTGCGTTTGTGTCCGAGGGAAAATGAAAATCCACATCCATTCGGATACCTTTCTCCTTGGCCAACATACATTTCTCACCCAAAATGATATCCGTGACAGGATTACCGGTTTTTATCCTCGGACTGACACTCTGATATGCTTCTTCAAGCCGTGTCATATATTCATTCGTTCCTTGCCTGTCACCTGCAGACATCATTCCTTTCAGTATCTGAATATGATTACCCATGTCATGTCTTAACGCCCTAATCTCGCCGTAATTCTTTTCAACCCGTGCTATTGATCTGCGCATATCATCCATCTGCATTTCCAGAACCACCCTGCTCATCTGTTCTTTCTGACGCAGTTTAAACTCCTGGAACAAAATAATCACCACCAAAATAGAAAGGATGGAACATATATAATACGCATACGCAACCGGCGTATATACTCCGAGATAAAAATCAATTTCCTGCCCCGTCTGCATATGAAATACATCCCGGTACATTATCTTCACGCAATATCCAAATACCGCACAGATTGACGGGATGCAAAGCATCAGGCACTCTTTTGCTGACATATCATAGTTTTTGTATTTGAAATAGCGGTTTAACAGGATGATGACCCCGAGCATCATCAAAACCTCTAATGCCAAATCCAGCAATACTTGTATAACGAACAGTACATATGCCAATGTCGCACTATTAAATTTCAAATTCAGATAACCCACAAAAGACCCAAAAGGCAGCGATACCGCAGACACTTCAAGAGATGTCACAAGCCATCTGATTGAGTAAAAGGTCGTCGCCAGGAATAATTTCACGGTCATCCTCTCTCTGTCAAAAGCGCATAAAACTAATGTTGAAGCCAATACCCCGAGTGCATAGGCAGCAATATTATTCAATAAGCAGGGTACCGTTTTTAACACGATCATTGTAATTGCGTATGCCAATCCTGCCCACAACGCATAGGATTGTTTCTTTACATAATCCTTTGTCAGAAATGAGAAACATCCCCCTGTAAGGATTATGCTCAAATACATTGCCGCAGTTATGATTCCATCAGCCATCATTTCATTCATCTTCGATCCTTATATAGTCCATAAATGTTTTCACAAAATGTTTCAGGTTGCCACGGGCTATTGCAACCATGCCTTTTGGTGTTTCGACTCCGGCCGAGCTGTAGCTTGTCACATATTTCATGTTCACAAGAAAAGAACGGTGTGTTTGAAAGAAGCCGTCTCCAAGCTGATTCGACAGTTCTACCATACTTCCTCTGTAAGAAACATCTCGGTTGGTAAGATGTATTGTCACTGTACGATTCAGTACTTCGGCAAAAATGATATCAGCAGTATCTATACTGATACGGGAAATCCCGTCCTGGATAATAATGTGTCTGGTGCTATCCCCAGATCTCTTACGATTTCTTTTTTGTATATCGCTTGCCGCTCTTAACAATACTTCCTTAAACTTTTCATCCGTGAATGGCTTGATCAGATAATGGAACGCTCCTACATCAAAAGCCTCATACACATACTCCTCCATCGCTGTTATGAAGATCAATACCGTATCTGATGAGTGCTCTCGCAGCCTTTTCGCAGCCTCCATTCCATTCATCCCATCCATTTGAATGTCAAGCAGCAAAATATCCGGGTCTTCATCGGAAAGCAGTTCTCCTGCAGAAGCATATGATTTGATACTTGCTTCGGGGAGGATTGACCGCACCTTTTTTTCTATATCTTCACGGATGATGATCTCATCATCACAAATTGCTATTCTCATTGTTATGCTCCCATTATATATTTTCAATAGTTGAAATTTTATAAGTATATCCCATTTCTCACTGCACGGAAACATATTTGGTACGAAATGTCGATTTCTTGTTGCGAAATGCAAACGGCGGGGCATTACACCCCGCCTAAAATATGCTCATGTCACGCAACCGATTCAAATGATATGGTTGTACTCGTAACTCCTGCTCCCGCTTGAGTTACAAATTGCTCTGTAACGCTCTTTACATCTGTGCCTACGGCAGTAAGTGTAAACAAATCATTAAAATCCGTATCAAGTTCATCCGCTCTGTGTTTTTCCTCAAGTTTTTCCCATGCTTTCTTTTCCGCCTGTTTCTTCTGTATTTTTTCTTTTTGCGATTTCTCTTCTGCTGCCTTACGCTTTGCATTCTCCTTTGCTATCTTTCCTTCCGGATCATTGGTACATCCGCTGATCATCGAGATATTCCCATTATGGTCAATCTGAATACTTTCATAAAGCATTGTTGGACTGCCTGGCATCCTTTTGGTAAACTCCACCGCTGATTTAATGCAATTAGGAATCGCAGCCAAATTTTCTTCCAAAAATGCAGCCTTTTCTGGATCAGCATTGCACTTTGCAAGAAAAGCCGGGGAGACTGATACATTCACAGGCACTCCATGCATCGAATATTTTCCAGCATTCATATAACTGTACTTCTCCTGAAGATACCTGCTATAGTCGTTCACATTAGCAAAACCTGTTTTTATTTCCTCTCTTCGCCTTACCCCCGGTTTATCTGTCTTTAACTCCATCACCTGTGCTCGCACATTTCCGATTTCTATTGACATAAATATACATCCCCCGCCTTAAATGATCCCATTATATGTGCTTTTCGAAGTTGTGTTGTACGCACCGATTGAATTATAGCCGGTGCTTGTATTTGCATTTGTCGTAGCGTAATATTTGACCAGCGATGAACTGGTTTCTATTGCTTTTGCATAACTTTTGAGTGTCTTTCGCGCAACAGACATATCGCTGGACTTCAGCTTTTTCTCATCAAGCGACAGATTTCCATTCTTATCTGCCGTGAGTCCAATCTCTTTTAATGCGTCTTTGTTTTCCGCTGTCTTATTCAGTAGATTTTTCAGATTTGAAGCAACACCTTCATTCCCTAATAATCTTGCCGAAGAAATAAGGTCATTATAATTCTTGACAAAGCTCGATACTCTGGATGTAATGGCTTCGATATCATATTTTTCAATATCATTCCCATCAGCATCTTTTTCTGCGGTAACAGAAAACAGCTTGTCGCCGGTCAATGCCTCAATGTCTGATTTCAGATCCGTCGAACTTGATGTTGTATCTTTCGTTGCCTCGTCAGTTTGCGTAACCGTATTAGTCTTCGATGAAGCAGTCGATCTCCCCGAATATACAGCTGCGCCATTTAAGTGACTTGTGACCTTCGATCCGTAGCTACGGGTATCTTCCGATGAAAACAAGTCTTTTGTCAAATATGACTTTGCGGTTTTGGCTTTTGTTTCATCCAGCGTAAGTGAACCATCACCATTGATATGAATCCCGATTTCTTTCAATTTATCCGCATTGGCAGATGTATCCTTCATCATATCCGCAATATGCTTTGTCATAGATGAGTTGTTGGATTGCTTGGACGCCTTGACCGTTTTATTGTAACTTTCCACATAACTCTTAAGTGCCGTTCTGACATTTTCCCCAACATTTGCTCCATCCTTGTCCGAGTATGTATCCTCATTCTGCAGCTTGTTTATCGCAGATTTCAGGCTTGATACCCCCGCATTCAAATCCGCATTAGCGCTTGTCACCGATTTTGATACCGTAGGATTTCTTTTTTCCTCCAATATCTGATCCAGTATATTCTTGCCTGAACCGGAAGAAGACTTCCCCGACTTGGATTGTGCTTTCGAACCGTAATGGGCATAGTAGGATTTCATCAGTCTTTTATAGCTGCCATTCCTAATCGATGCATAGTCTGAATAAAAATTTGATCCTCCCCCTCCGAAAAAACTACTGAAATCAATGTTTGCCATCTGTATACCTCCTCGTTGTAATCAGATCATTTTTGATATACAGACTCCTTCATAATTATCTTCGTCCAATCCTAATCTGAAATCAACCGCAATGGTGTGAAATGTCGGTTTTAGGGTGTGAATTGAAAAAACTTCTACCGGTACACTAGTGTGCTGGCACAAGTACACAGATAATCATCTGTTATATTAATGGAAAGCGTAAGCTGTCCCTGGCTGTCAGCGTGGAGTACGCATGACGCTTATCGTTTAATTATTGGTGCACGCACCAATTTTTCATTTTACCGTTTGAAATACAAAAAGCGTTGACAATGCTGCTCATCCTCCCTCCATCTTCCGCTGGAACGCAGATATTTTATGATGCGATAGGACAGGACTGCCGTACCTATTATGGCTGCTATAATGATAAGCGGCACCCGGACGCAGACGATGTATAACACTGCGGTTTTGATAAACCATGCGCTGAGGAAGATACCCATATTGGGAGATGGTCAACTTAATCGTTCCATATGAGAGTGAAGAATTATCCTGTTTCCAAAAGGACAGCAAAGAAAAAAGATACGCCGCCATCAAGCGTTGCGTATCTCTATAGAATATGGTGTAATTCAGATAATATTCACACAGGATTCGTGATAAGCAGATAGCTTCGTATCATGCGTGATAAAGGTCATTCCCTCGGCTTTAGCTTGGCAAATCAGCATTCTATCAAACGGATCTTTGTGATCTACGCCTTCATCCTTATTCAAAGTCGCTAGTTGTTGCACATGTTCGTTTTGAAGCGGCAATCTTGTGAAGCCAGATTTGTCGCAGTATTCTGCAACTTTTATCCCGGATACAGGCATACCCTTTGGGTTCTTGAGATTCTTTAGCGTGAGTTCCCAGACGGACAACACACTGTAGAAGACGTCATTTGCTGGATTATTGATTTCATCAAGCACATCTGCTGGTATTTTCTCTTCCTGATCCATTGCCCAGAACAGAATGTGGCTGTCTAAAAGTATTTTCATGCTTCATCTCCATAGAACATGGCCGCAATCTCATCATTCATGTCATCAAAGTGTTCATCAAAGTCCGCCGGAAGATTAAACACGCCTTTTGCCTGTCCAGTCCTCTTGAAGGGCTGAGCATTCACGGAAACATCAACGGTGGGATGCTTAATGCTCATGGCGTGCAACATATCAACAATAATCCGCAGATTGCTTTCAGGCTGCTTCTGCATAAGGAGATAAGCTTCTTGCATAAGAGTCATATCTGTGGGCTCCTTTCCTTATCTTTGTTATGTTTTAATTTTAGTATGATTCTCTGGAGAGCGCAAGCATAAGTGACAAGAAAAATGTGACAATTTTGTATAGAGTGACGGAGATCCTAATGGATATGGAGGCTACACATACGGTACATATAAACCTTCTTCAAATACTACTTTATATGTTGGTGTTGGAGGTCAAGGCGTAGCAGGATCTTCTTGTAATGGTGGATACAACGAAGGTGGCATATGTGGGAGTAAAAACTTACACACTTATCTTGACAAACCCATCATTTCCTTTAAACCTTTTCCATATACCTTACCGGCACTGCTTTGATCAACCACACACCATTAACTGACCTGTAAAAAGCGAATCCGTCCCGATGCATTTCACCGCTTCTGATCCGATAGAGTACCAGCTTTCCGTGTCGAATCCCTACTTTCTGTGCAGTCTCCTCATCTCCGGAAAGATGCACATACAGTCTTGACTTTGGTATCAGCCCTTCCCTATCGATTGCCTCTTCATACTTCGTTGCTGTTCCGTGAAACAGAATCTCTGGAGGCTCCGCCTGCTCCAACTCCACATCAACCGGGATGGAATGCCCCTGATTCGCCCGAATCAGAGTCTTATCTTCATTGAACGAATATCTCTGCTTTTCGTCTTCAGCCACAATCCGCTCAAGATCCTCCATATTCATTGCATGCGTTCGGCTTACTCCGGCAATCAGTTCAGAAACATCCGCCCATCCATGCTCATCAAGAGTAATTCCAATAGTTTCCGGCTTGTGCCGCAGTATAAGCGATATGAATTTGCTCATGTTCTTATCTGACATTTCTACATCCCAAACTCAACACACAGCTTATCGTACCTCGCCTGCTCTTTTTCTTTTACCGGCTCGGAAGTGTCCTTAAAGCAATGATCGATAACATCCCGCATTCTATTAGAAGCATCGTCCATTGGGCTATCTTCCGTAATAAGCTCCATAAGAGAATCAGATCCAGCCATTATTCTTCCCATATTGATAAATCGCTACTGCTACATCCAGTGCCAGCAACAGTACCACCGCGCCTACAGGCATCTTTCTCTTCATCCTTCCCCTCCATTTCTCCACACCATCGCCAGCCTCTCTGCATCGGCGACATCCTGCTCCTTACCCATAATCCAACAACTGCCTGCAATACCAATATCAGCGGCATTCCTGTCACAAAGTACCAATGCTTCGTCTTATGATGAAAGATATACATACCGGCAAGCGTGTCCATGCTGCCGCCAGCAAATCATTTAATCTCCACCGCAGTTTAAGTTTTCAATTTGCTTAAAACCTTATTTTCCGCTCAACAGTAATGGAAGCATCTACCTGCTTTTCAAATGTATCAGCATCCGCCGGACTGCCGACAATAGAGCCAAAATGCGTGGGAATTGCTGCCTTCGGAGATATTTCATTGACCAACGCCGCAGCCTCTGTGGGTGTCATAGTATAGGTTCCGCCTATCGGTACCATGGCAATGTCACAGCTAACCTGCTTTGCTTCTTCCGTCGCGTCAGTATCACCGGCAATATAGATCCGTTTACCGTCCACATCCAGCACATAACCGCACCAGCCGGACTCTTTAGGATGAAATGATTTATTCAGATTATATGATGCTACCGTATCAAACTTGATGCCACTCTCTTCATAGGAATTTCCCGGCTTGACTGAAATAACATCTGAAAATCCGGAAACTTCGCTTTTTATCGTAGCAGCCAGCTTCTCAGGCGCAATAATAATTGTCTCCCCATTAGAAATAACTTTTGCGATATCATCTGTCGAATAATGATCGTAATGATCATGCGTGATGAAGATGTAATCCGCATCTTTTGGATTTTCTGTCATTCTGAACGGATCCACATAAATAGTTCCCACACTGCCTTTAATCCGAACACTGCTCTGTGTAAAGACTTCAATATTATCAGTCATAGCACCCTCCTCTTCTTGCTCTTCAATTTTACTTACCTCTGATGTTGCCTCGTCTTCAGGCGGTTTGGCATCATTATTGATACCCATACCCTCCTTTCCATGCGCCAAACACTATAATGCTGACATCACTTCACTTCCATCACAAATGTCTCCTCGGATGCCGTCAGCTTCATCTTGCCGCCACCTCTATCATTCATCCCCTTATGCCCAATCCGCATCCGCCATATTACATCGGTGTCCCCACTTCTATTAAATTCCCATCCGGGTCATAAAATCGTATCACCTTCTGTCCCCAACTGTGTGTCATGAGTTTGTTGACATATTTTACCTTTGGATAATATTTTTCAAGTTTTTCTATGAATCCTTCAATGTCAGGTTCCTCAAAATAAAGCTCGCAGGAATTATTCTCCTGTATGATTTCTCTTCCAAGAAACTCTTTCCAGTATTTTTCCTCCTGCAGTACCAATCCTTCTGTAAGGATCATATTTCCGTCATTGTCAAGGATCATTTCAAGTCCGAACAGATTATGGTAAAACTGCCTGGATCTTTCGATATCTTTGACAACGATCAGTACATTCTTCAGTTTCATCTATTTTCTCCCGGTACCCACGATACCAATTTATGTTAAAAGCTGTTGTAAATTCCCTATTTTGGTGCTATAATCGGCATTGTCACTATAAACCGAAATCAAGAAAATATAGGGTGTTGTATTTGTGTACCACCCTAGAGGGTTGCCGCCCTCTAGGACAGGGTATGGTGATGTAACCACCACACGATACAGCTTCCGCTGCGATACACGCTTGCCATTATAGCACAGGCAGGTCTGATTTTAAATGTGTATTTTCAGTTTTGGAAGCAGCCTACGGTCATAGATCGCGGGTGTTGGTGTGGACGCATACCAGCATCCGCGTTTTTCTTGGTTTCACCACACAGAAATTCTGTTTTTGCCGCTACCCCGTCCGCATACCCTTTGTACAGAGCACTGCGGACGGATGACGCGGCTTGCTATGGCAGATATCGCGTGTGCTGGAATCGAAATGTTTGAAGCGAAAGGAGCAAATGGAACATGATGAAACTGATGAAACGAAGAGCAGCTTATGCGCTTGCCCTGCTGCTGGGAGTCACAAGCGCGTTTGGCAGCGCGACTGTGTCGTTGCCGGAAATGAGGACAGCCCATGCGGCAGACGCAATAACGGTATCAAGTGTCGATGAGTTGAAGAATGCTCTTAGTAAGGGTGGCAATATCAAACTGACGAAAGATATCAATAGTGTTTCATGTGATGTAACGAAAGCTGTAACTTTAGACCTCAACGGACATACCATTGGAGGCGTATCATCTAATATAACATTATGGATTTACAATGGCGGCAGCTTGAAACTTATAAATTCCGAATCATCCGGAACGATCACGGGTCCCCTTGAAGTAGGTGGTTATCGCGATGGAAAAACCTTGTCAACCGGTGCCTTGACATTAGATTCTAATAACATCACGATAAATTGTACTGCCGGAGGCGGTCAGGCTGCGGTAATTGTCGGAAAGGGCAGCGCATTTAAAATGGGGAACGGAAAAATCTCATCCAGTAATTGTGTGGGAGTAAACATCTGGGGCGGCAGCTTCACGATGACGGGCGGCACGATCACCGGTCACAGCGGTACGAGCCAAGGTGCTGGCGGCGGTGTCGTCGTAGACAGCAATTATGGCGGTACATTTACATTGGCTGGCGGCACCATCACCGGATGTACGGCAAAATACGGCGGCGGTGTTTATGTCGGCAAGGGCAGCTTTACAATAGAGAGCGGAAAAATTACGAACAATAAGGCATCTGTTTCGGGTGGTGGCATTTATGTTAAAACCGGAGCAACCTACACGAATAATGCCACAGGCGTGTTTAGCGGCAATACGGCAGGCGACAGCTCTACCAACGATGTCGGCCGTGGTTCCGGTCCATCCTCGTCGTCTTCCAAATCATCCAGCAGTTCGTCAACCCGTTCATCCTCATCCAGCTCATCTTCCGATGACGATGATGACGATGACAGCAAATCGTTCAGCGATGGCGGAACAAAGACAAAAGGCAGCGGAAGCAGCAAAGCGGATTACAAGAAATCAAGTTCTACATCCGTCAAATATGTCGCCAGCGAAGTCAGCTACTCCGCCAAGACGGCAACCGTCCCCGCGACAGTCAAGGTCGGCGGCAAGACCTACAATGTGACTTCCATATCGGCAGGGGCGTTCTCTGGCTATAGCAACATCCAGTCCCTGACCATAGGGAAGAATATCAAAAAAATCGGCAAGGGCGCGTTCGATGGATGTACGAAGCTGAAAACGCTGACGCTCAACAGCAAGAACCTGACCGCCAAGAATATCAAAGGCGCATTCACGGGTGCCTCGGTCAAAACTGTGTATGTGCCTGCAAGTAAGGTATCCGCATACAAGAAAATTCTGACAAAGAAAGTGACCGGGAACAAAAACAAGATCTCTGTGAAGGCGAAACCCGCGAAAAACAAAAAGTAATACCATACAGCAAACCAAAAGCGGACAGTGATTTCCATAAATTACTGTCCGCTTCTTTTATTCTGCATATACAGATCCATATCTCCCTTGGGCGGAATCGAATTTACAAAATTCCAGCCCTTTCTTTACAAACCCGTTCGAGAACCGCTCGCGCACCTGCCATGCGTAGCGGTTGTGCATATCCAGAAATTTATCCAGTTCAAAATCCAGCACTTCCAGGACTTCCTCCCCGAATCCACGGAAAAATTCTTTCATTGCCGCAAGCACTTCCTCCGCAGCGTCCACAACAGACTGCGTCACGCCATCGCCATTGGTAATATGTACCGTTTTCAGGTCAAACCGTGCCGCATTTTTGGTGTTGGCAATGGATTCGACCTGTCTGTTCGCGTCCATTTCCCGCCTCGGCTGGCAGGCAAGATACACCATCAGAAGCTGCAGGAAAAACACATCCCGCACATCCACTCCCGCATCCGCCAGTGGATTTAAGTCGATCATCCTCAGTTCAATATGGCTGACACCGTCTTCCCGAAGCCTGCGCAGGGAATATGCCCCCGGCGGCTTCAATCTCACAGGATAATACAGCTCCGACGACGAACGGATCAGTCCCTCTTCAATATAGCGTTCAATGCTCCTGCTGTATGCGCCAATATCCGAATAATCCAAAACCGGCGTAAAAAAATTCCAGTAGCCGAGTTCGGAACAGCGGCTGGAGCCCATGCCGTTATATATATCCCTGCCAAACACGCCCTTTTCCAAATATGAACTGTCAAGCATCGGGCTCGCCGCCGTCACCGCAACGATCAGCCAGTTGAACATTTGCGCCTGCCCAGCCAGAGAAATAAAAATCCCGCACGATAAACGGATCGTCCATAAAAGGATGCGGCGTCTTGGCAAAAAATCCGTCTCCCGTAATGCGCAGGCTTTCTTTTTCCAATCCAATGCTGCCTGAAAGCAGCAGGTCTCTGATTTTTGGTTCCTGGTAAGTTAACATGCCGTCGTAGAAAATCCTCCATCGCTGCCCCTCATTCGGTGCATATTCTACCCGTCACCATAACACAGAAACCGGTTCTTCACAAAGTCTAATTTGTAATAGCCTGCTATAGAAAATTACAATATCAAATCCTAAATACACGCTTTGCCGCAGGACTTATTCAAACACCGCAAGTGCGGCCGCATCCTCCTCGCCTGTCCGGATCTTGACAACATTTTCAACATTGTAGACAAAAATCTTGCCATCGCCGATATGGCCGGTATACAGCACCTTCTTCGCGATCTCGATCACCTTGCGTACAGGTACGGCGCATACTACTACATCGACTCTGATCTTGGGGAGCAGCGCAGGCTCGATTTCAACTCCACGGTAGTATTCGGGAGCGCCCTTCTGGATGCCGCAGCCCATGACATGGGATACGGTCATTCCGGTAATGCCGATGGACAAAAGCGCGTTTTTGAGCTTCTCCAGGCTCCTTTCCCTGCAAAGGATTTCTATCTTCGTCATCTTCGGACTGCCGCTTTCCATCGTGGACTTGTCCACATTCGGAGCTACCTTTACTTCTACGGCGGCCTCCTGTGAGGCTTTTTCATCGTCAGACAGTTCCACATCCGTTACGCCGTCTAAATATTCGGTGCCGTAGGAATTTAATATTTCAAAATCACCGTAAGCGCTGGAAAGGCCGTGTTCCGTGGCATCAAGACCAGTGATCTCCTCTTCCGCGCTGGCTCTGATCCCCAGGGTTGCTTTTATGACGCAGAACGTAATGGTGATCGTTACCGCTGTCCAGAGCGCCGTCGCGCACATGCCGGTAAGCTGTATGCCTAACAATTCAAAGCCGCCTCCGTAAAACAACCCGGTGATCGTATTTCCCGATGCGTCGGCGATGGAATATGCCGGAGCAGAATCCGTGGCAAACAGCCCTACCGCGATTGTACCCCAGATGCCGTTTAACATATGGACGGCTACGGCGCCGACCGGGTCATCTATGTACAATACATGATCCAAAAACCACACGCCGAATACCACTAAAAATCCTGCTACGGCACCGATGATGACCGCCCCGAGTGCATCCGTCACATCACAGGGAGCAGTTATCGCAACAAGCCCTGCCAGAGACGCATTCAGGCACATGGATACATCAGGCTTTCCGAATTTGATCCAGGTAAATACCATGCATACGACTGTGGCAATCGCAGGAGCGATCGTGGTCGTGACAAAAATGGATCCCAGCTGCCCGAGCTCTGTCGCGGCTGCCCCGTTAAACCCGTACCAGCCAAACCAGAGGATGAAAACACCCAATGCACCAAGCGGGATGTTGTGTCCCAAAAAAGCATTTACCTTAACAACTTTACCGTCTTTATCCTTTACAAACTTGCCGATGCGGGGACCCAGTATCGCTGCGCCGATCAATGCGCTGATGCCGCCTACCATATGGATGCAGTTGCTGCCTGCAAAATCATGGAAGCCTATCCCGGCAAGCCATCCGCCGCCCCAGGTCCAATGGGCTTCGATGGGATAAATGACCGCAGATATCACAGCCGAATACACACAGTAGGAAACAAACCTGGTCCGTTCCGCCATAGCACCTGATACGATCGTTGCAGTCGTCGCGCAGAATACGAGGTTGAATACAAATGTGGACCAGTCAAATGAAGCATAATCACTGAAAACGGCGAGGCTCGGAATGCCGACAAGTCCGCCCAGCGCGTTCTCACCGAACATCAGTCCGAACCCTAAGGTCACAAACACTGCCGTGCCGATACAGAAGTCCATAAGGTTCTTCATGATGATATTACCTGCGTTTTTTGCCCTGGCAAAGCCGGATTCCACCATCGCAAACCCTGCCTGCATCCAGAATACCAGCGCGGCTCCGATCAAAAACCATATGCCGTAGATCTGACTGTTGACATACTCAAAAATTTCCGTGTTCATCTCTTCCACTCTCCTTTCAAAAAAAGGCGCATCCCCCAAAATGGGGAACACGCCTTTGTGTTGCCATGCCTTTGTGACATGAAGGTAAAATGAAAGCGCCCCAGGAATTCCTGAGACGCCTTTGTCTTACGAGAAACGAATATACATCATCCGTTTTGAAATGTCAAGCATTTTTTTCACCTGTCTTTGCCAGCAGTCAATCCATCCCAGCCGCCCCTATCATCTCTGCATCATACCATTCAGCCTCCCTGCGCCATCTCAAGAAAATACCGGAATAAGGGCAGCCCGTCCTCCGTATCCGGCCGGGCAAAGGCAAGACACATCCGCTCGGGATGCCACTGCACGCAGTAAATGGGCAATGTCCGGTGCTGCACAGCTTCAATGATATTGTCTTCCGCAGCTGCCACAGCCACCAGCCCCTCCCCAAGGACATCGATCGCCTGATGGTGGGCGCTGGTCACGCGGATATCCGTTTTGCGGTATGCCCCATAGACAAAGCTGCTACGGTCCGCATGAACCGTATGTGAGCGATCCTTTTGATCCTCCCAGCAATGCAGCTCTTTGTTCTCTAAATCCTGGATCAGCGTCCCGCCGAAATAAATGTTGACAAGCTGCAGCCCGCGGCAGATCCCAAAGAGCGGCAGTCTGCGGGAAACCGCTTTTTCGATCAGAGCAAACTCAAAGGCGTCAAACTCATCGTCGATGTCCACGCTGCCCTTGTTTTCCTGCCCGTAATACTTAGGGTTCACATCCGCTCCGCCCGGGAGCACGATCCCATCGAGCTCATCGATCCTTTGCAGATCCTCTTTTGAAATCAAAGCGACAGTCTTGGCCCCACAGGCTTCGACTGCCGCGTAATAATTCTTTTTCCATCCGAAGCTTCTGTCTCCGATGATACCGATTGTTGCCATTTCCATACCGCCTTGCTATCAGATAAACCTATTGCTATCCTAGCAAGAAATGATACCCTCCGTCAAGAGAAAATTCAGTGAACCGCTACTGTTTCCAAAAACTCCCTTGCGCGCTGGGTCTTCGGCCGGCTGAAAAATGCCTCCGGCGTGTTTTCCTCCAGGATGTTTCCGTCCTCCATGAAGATCAGTCGGTTGGCCACGCGCTTCGCGAAATTCATCTCATGCGTCACCACCAGCATGGTCATCCCGTCCTTTGCCAGAGCCGTCATTACATCCAGCACCTCATTGATCATCTCAGGATCGAGCGCGCTTGTCGGTTCGTCAAACAATATCACCTCGGGGTGCATGGCAAGCGCCCTCGCGATCGCCACTCTCTGCTGCTGGCCCCCCGAAAGCTGCGCGGGTACCTTGTTGGCTTGTGAATCAACGCCAACCCGCTTCAACAGCTCCATCGCCTCCGCCTGCGCTTCTTTTTTATGCTTGTGCAGCACATCCATCGGAGCAAGCGTCACATTGTCCAGAATCGTCCGGTGCGCGAACAAATTAAAGGACTGGAACACCATGCCGACCTTGGCGCGCATTGCCGCAAGCTGCTTTCCTTCTTCGGGAATGCGTTCGCCGTCGATTAAGATTTCTCCGCTGTCGATCGTCTCCAGCCGGTTGATCGTCCGGCAAAGCGTCGATTTGCCGGAACCGGACGGCCCGATGATCACGACGACATCACCCTTTTTCACAGTGAGATTGATATCCTTCAGGACATGATGCTCGCCAAAATATTTATTGATGTTTTTTAATTCAATGATCGTATCGCTCATAGAGGTATCCTTATATGCATTATTTTGTCGGGGCAAGCGTCCGGTCCGTGCGCGCCGCGACAATTACCGAGACCTTGTTCAGCAGGTAATTGATCAGAATGTAGATCACGGCAACCACCAAATAGACCGAGAGCATCGCGCTGTAATTGGAGATCAGCACCTTGGCATTCTGCATCAGATCCGGGAAATTGACCACATACGCAAACGCCGTGTCCTTAACGACGATCACCAGCTCCGCGATCAGTGACGGCAGCACATACCGGAACGCCTGCGGAAAGACCACCTTGAAAAAGACACTGCTGCCGCGCATGCCCAGCGATACCGCCGCCTCAATCTGTCCCTTGGAAACGGCATTCACGCCGGAGCGCAAAACCTCTGCCACGACGCCCGACGCCGAAATGGCAACCGGTACGGCGATCTTCCAGAGCGCCGGCAGTGATATACCATACTGGGGCGCCACAAGGAAAAAGAAATACACAAACAGCAGCGTCGGCACGCCGCGGGTGAATTCAATCAGCGCCCGTGTAATCCCCCGCAGTACCTTGTATTTGCTGATACGCCCGAGCATCATCAGAAATGCCGCCGCAAAGGCGATCACGCCCGCGCAGACTGCCGCCTCAACGGTACCTGCCAGACCTTCGGCAATAAAGATCCAGGTCGTCGGCTGGGCAAAGAAATACCAATAGCGCGCGTCAAGCTGCCCGGTCACATAAAATTGCCGGATCGCCGCCGATAAAAGCGCGGCCAGAAGCAGCACGGATATGACGGTAAAAATATTGATCCATTTTTTCGTTTTACTGCCGGGAGGCTCATAAAGCGCGTCCCGGATCGATGTCTGCGCCGCGTTCATCGCAAGATCCTCACTTTTCTGTCAATGCTGTTGCCGACCCAGCCGATCACGAGCGCCGTTGCCACATACAAAAACGCTGAGATCACAAACGCCGTGACCCCGCCGACGGCATGCGTATTGATGTGGCTGACAATACCGGTCAGATCGGTCGGATTCATCGGCACCTGCGAAGCAAGCGCCGTCGTCAGCATCGTCGATACTGCCAGATTGGTCAGCGGAAGCACGCTCGAACGGAGCGCCTGCGGCAAAACGATCCTGCGGATCATCTGCGTAAAGGTCAGTCCCAATGCCCGCGCCGCCTCGATCTGCCCGCGGGAGATCGTATTCATGCCCGACATTAAATACTCGGAACAGAATGCCGCAGGGATCAGAGTCGTTACGACAAGCACGCAGACAAAGTACGACAGCACCACATTCAGATACGGCAAAGCATATACAACGAGCATCAGCAGCGCTGTGCCGGAAATGTTGCGGAACACCTGTACATAAAATTCCGCCACTGCCCTGAGCGGCTTTATGGGCGACACCCTCATCACCGTCACCAGGACACCGATCACGAACGCTGCTGAAAATGCGATCACCGTAAGCTTCCATGTCGTCAACAGCGCCTGTATGTAGCTGTCACCGTATTGGTTCAGAAGCTCGGAAACACTCATATTATTCTACCGTCGGAGCCGCGGGCGCCTCGCTGATGCCGGTGCGGTCGCCAAGGCAGATCTGCCACAGCTCGCTCCAGGTGCCGTCATTGATCACCTGCTTTAAGAAATCGTTGACAAACGCCACGCCGTCAGAGTCTAAAGGAAGACCGATCCCGTAATTGTCCTCGGGGCCGAATACATCGCCTGCCAGCTCATAGACACCGGGGTTCTTTACCATAGTGCTAAGCAGCAGCGTATAATCCGTTACATACGCATCGACCCGCCCCTGCTCTAATGCCGTATAGGCCTGCTGGTCATCCTCAAATTCCTGAATCGTCGCCTCCGGCGCAAACTCTGCCAGGATATCCGGACCGGTCGAGCCTGCCTGGGTCGCGACTGTCTTGCCCGCAAGGTCGTCAACACCGCCGATATCCGCATTTCCTGCCTTGATCATCACCGCCTGCTGGGAGGTGTAATACGGTCCGGCAAAGGAGATCACCTTCGCGCGGTCCTCCGTGATCGAATAGGTGGCAAATACCGCGTCCACCTGACCGCTCTGCAAGACGGATTCTCTCGTCGAGGAATCCACCTGGACGATCTCATAGCCTTCTTCATCGCCTAAAATGTATTTCGCGAGCAGATGGTACAGCCCCGCGTCAAACCCGCGGATATCATTGTCTGTCTCATCCAGCTGCGAAAACAAGAACGATGTCCGCACGCCGCCGACGCGCAGGACGCCTGCTTCCTTTACCGCGCTTGCCCATTCACTTGCGGCGATCGTCTCATCATCTGCCACTGCCCCGCCTTTGACTAATTCATCAAACGCGTCCTTGTCAATGGCCACGGAACCATCCGATTCAGGCTCGCCTGCCTCCTCTGATGTATCCGCCTCAGCGGATTCCGTCTCCGGCTCCGCCGTATCCGTACTGCCCGATGTGCCGCCGCACGCGACCAGGCTCGCTGACAGAGCCAGTGCCAACGAAAGCGAAAGCAGCTTCTTTACTCTCTTGTAATGTTTCATGACTCCCTCCTTTTGTCTCCTCTTTTCTTCGATAACTTTAATACTTTAACTTATCCCAGTAATAATATATTTTACACAATCGAATGTCAAGACAAACAGCGCTATTTGCCATTGTTTATATAATTTGATAACAATAGTCTTAAACTATAACGCACTTCTGTCCTGTTACGCTCACTCTTTGATCAGTATCTCTAAGGTCTCATACAACTGCTCCGGCTCCACCGGTTTGGACAGATGCGCGTTCATCCCGACCTGGAGCGAACGCTGTACATCTTCATCAAAAGCATTTGCGGTCATTGCGATGATCGGAATCTCCTTCGCGTCCGGACGCTCCAAAGCGCGGATCGCCTCGGTCGCTTCGAGACCGGTCATCTCGGGCATACGCACATCCATCAGGATCGCGTCGTAATAATTCTCCTCGCTGTCCGCGAACATCTCGACCACAAGCTTTCCGTTTTCCGCGTGATCGACTTCCATCTCTTTCATCCGCAGCAGCTCTTTCATGATCTCCGCGTTGATAAACATATCCTCCGCCAGAAGGATGTGTCTTCCGGTCAGATCCGCTTTTTTGACTTCACCCCTGCTGATATTCTTCCGCTGGATCGCCTGCTTGAATTCCTCGACGACTCCCGACGCAAAGAGCGGCTTTGCCATAAAGCTGTCCACGCCCGCCGCCAGCGCATCTTCCATGATATCATCCCAGCTGTACGCCGTCAGGATAATGATCGTGGACTCGCCGTTGTAGAGCTTGCGGATCTCTCTCGTTACATCGATGCCGTTCTGTTCAGGCATTTTAAGGTCTACAAGGATCAGGTTGTACGCTTCCCTTCTCGCATGGGCAAGCCGGAGCATTTCCAGCGCCTCCGTGCCGCTGAAGCACGAATCCGAGACAATTCCCACCTCTTCGAGCACGAGCTTGGCATGCTCGCAGGCAACGGGATCGTCGTCAATAACCAGCACATGCAGATCCTGCGGACGCACATCAGCATGCTCCTGGGCCTTTTTGTCGGATGTCTTTAAAGTGACCGTGACCGTAAAGGTGGAACCGACGCCCTTTTCGCTTTCCACAACGATCTTGCCGTTCATCATCTCGACAATATTCTTGGTGATCGCCATGCCGAGCCCTGTGCTGCCGTATTTATTCGCTTTGCTGCCGTCCTCCTGGGAGAACGCCTCAAAAATCTTCGGCAAGAACTTCTTGTCCATGCCGACGCCCGTATCCTTCATGATAAAGCGCATCGTCGCCTTGTCTTCAAACCGGGAAATCGGCTCCACGATAAAGGTCACCGTGCCGCCTTCCGGCGTAAATTTCACGGAGTTGCCCAAGATGTTGATGATCACCTGCTTGAGCTTCATATCGTCCCCGATGTAAAAATCATCCACATGACCCGTGATCCTGCAGTCGTAGATCAGCCCCTTTTCCTGGCACTGCCCGCCGATCATCGTATTGATCTGCGCCAGCATCTCACGGAATGAAAACTCCTCGTGCTTGATCGTCATGCGGCCGCTTTCAATCCTGCTCATATCGAGGATATCATTGATCAGGGATAGCAGATGCTTGGCGCTGCCGCCGATCTTTTCCAGCTGTTTCCTGGTTTTTTCGGGAAGATCCGGCTCGCTCAGGGCGATGCTGTTGAGTCCGATGATCGCGTTCATCGGCGTCCGGATCTCATGGCTCATGCTTGA
Organism: Lachnospiraceae bacterium; assembly: GCA_017470735.1. Lineage (GTDB taxonomy): Bacteria > Bacillota > Clostridia > Lachnospirales > Lachnospiraceae > RGIG4930. Next base: position 66,132 of record JAFUYB010000058.1, read on the forward strand.
CAGGAAGGAGGTCTTCGCCGCGTTTGCCTGCTCCGCTTCGCCCAATGCGTTCGCCAAAAGCTCGTTGCGCTCCCGCTGCTCCTTCAGCAGGTCAGTCACATCCGTCTTCAGTAAAATATAAAATTCTTCTTCGCGGTTCACCGCGTAAAACGCGAAGCGCTTGTTGTAAACCTCACCGTCAATCAGACAGGTCACATCCACCGAATAGCTGTCCTCGTCCGCCAGCTTTTCGGCAACGGTCTTAAGTGACAGCGCGTCCGCCGTTTCCTGCCGCTCCTCCCCGGGCACCACGGGAAGCACCTGCTCGTTGATATAATCCACATAGACGCCGTCCCGCTTCTTCGGGAAAATGCTGCCTTTTGCGATGCTTGCCGCATCCCCGATCGTCACGCCGTAATAGCCGCCGACCAGGTAGGTGACCATGTCGTACTGCTGCGCGAGGATCTTTTCGTTCATCACTCTGGTGATCATTTCGGCATTGTACTCGGTCTCGATGCCGAAAGCATCCACGACGCCCGTCACCGGATTGCGGCTGGCTGACCCGGAATACCGCACAAAGCATTGGCGTCCCGACGCGCGTCTGGTGTAGCACACCACCGATGCCGGTCCGAGTCCCTTTTCCGTGCGCTCTAAGAGCTTTTCCATGTCAAAAGCGGCGACATATTTTTCCTTGTCCCCCTCGATCAGCAGATTGTCGAGACGGCTCTGGGCGTAAGCATCGACCGTATTGCCGACATAATCCGACGGATATATGTCGGTGCCGCGCACATCCTCCAGCAGCCCGGTGGACATATTGGAACGCGCCACCGTCAGACTTTCCTCCGCCATCGCGTTGAACTGGTCCAGCATACTGTTGTGGATGGTCATGGTACGCTCCCGCTCGCGCTGTTCATTTAAAACCTCGGTCATGTCGGATTTCAGCAGGATATAGAAATGCCGCTCAATGTCTACCGCGTAAAACATGAACCGTTTGTGGTAAATCTCCCCATCGATCTCACAAGGCACATCTACCGAATACGATTCGTCTTCAGACAATTTGTCCGCGATCGTTGAAAGGGAAAGCTCTTTGAAAATCGCTTCCCTGTCTTCATCGGAACCGGCGACGACAGGGATCACCTGCTCTTTGAGGTAATCCATATAGATCCCGTCGCGTTCTTTCGGGAAAATACTGCCTTTTTCAATATTGGCCGCGTCGCCGATGGAAACGCCGTAATTTTCGTCCACGATATAGCAGACCATGTCGTACTGCCTTGCAAGGACTTTTTCATTTAATACTTCGGCTACCTTCTGTGAATTGTATTCGGTCTCCACGCTGAGCACGATCACATCCCCGGTCATCGGATCCTTCCGCATCGCCGCGGAATATTTGATAAAGCACTGCCGCCCTGACTGCCTGCGTGAAAAAAAAACAAGCGACGACGGTCCCTCGCCAAGATAATATTTCTGCTGCAGCTTTTCGAGATCGAATACCTTCATATAGGTCTCGCGGTCCGATGCCACAGGCATGTTGGCAAGGCGCACGGTCATCAGATCCTCGATCGGAGCGCCCGGCTGATCCACGTCATAGAGGTCGGTACCGTGTACCTCCTCGACCACGCCCTTGGTCAGATTGGAGCGCAGCGCCGCAAGGCTCTGGCTGGAAAGAGCGTCCAGCTCTTTGTTTAACTCACGGTACATTGCCATTGTCTGTTCCTGGCTCTGGATCAGCTCGGTCACATCCGTGTAGGTGCAGTATGCGTACTGCGTCCCTTTGTCCTCCACAAAAGCGTAATGGATATTTACCCAGATATCGTTATTTTTCAGCGTATGCTTGCGGATTGTCAGACTGTTTGTGCCATCCTTTGTCACATGGTTTTTGAACAGATAGGCCACCTCGTCTTTATCATCGTCATGAACCGCTCCGGCAATTTCCTTACCCTCGTAGCGGATGCACTCCTCGGCAGTCCCCTCCATCATCTGCGCATACTCACGGGAGCACCAGATCGGACGGTATGAGCCATCCTCGTCCACCCGCATCAACACGGAGTTGTTGTCCAATGATTCAAACAGCCCCTTGTAAAATTCCAATTCAAATCCAGGCATATTATCATCGCCCCCCTTCCAAAACACCGAAATCCCCACCATTTTGATAGGTAAAATAAATTATATTATGCCGCGTTTTTTCTGTCAAGCGTGCCGGGCGCATAAGACCAACGCATATTTTTATAGCAAAAAAAGAGAATGCCGTATAAACATGGCTTATATCGGCATCCTCTTTTATTTTTTACTTTTCTACTTTATCAGCCTCTCCAATGTCGCATACAGCACATCCGGATCTACCGGCTTGGACAGATGCTCGTTCATGCCCGCGGCACGCGATTTTGCTACATCCGACTCCACATCATTCGCGGTCAGCGCGATGATCGGGATGCTTCCCGCATCGCGGCGGTTTAAGCTGCGGATCGTCCGCGTCGCTTCGAGTCCGTCCATGACGGGCATCCGCACATCCATCAGGATCGCGTCGTAATAGTCCTCGTCGCTGTCACGGAAGCGGTCCACGACGGCCTGGCCGTTCTCCTCGATGTCTACCCGCACGCCGCTGGTTGAAAGCATCTGTTTTAACATCTCGGCGTTGATGATCATATCCTCCGCCATCAGAAGACGCTTGCCCGCCAGCTTCGGATGCGGCAGCTCCTTGACATCGCCGGTCCACTCCCCGGTCAGAGCGTCAAGGTCGTCCTTTACCTGCATCGTAATGTCGCGGATCTCCTCTGCCGAAGCGGAAATCTCTTCGGTTGCCGCCGCAAGGTTCTGGGAGCGGCTGTTGATCCCGCCCACGATCTCGGTCAGATGTCTGGCGTCCTCTAAAATCTTGGCGACTGCCTCACCGATCTGATGCTGGTTCTCGCTCGACTTCGTCGCCGTATCCCTTGAATCCATCGCCAGGCGGTTGATCTCGCTTGCGACGACCGCGAAGCCTTTGCCCGCTTCGCCGGCCCGCGCCGCCTCGATCGAAGCGTTCAGCGACAGCAGGTTCGTATTGTCCGCGATGTCCACGACACAGTCATTGTCATCCTGGAGCTGCTTGACGAATTCACGGATCTCGTTCATCGAGACCTCAAGCTGCTCGGTAAACTGGGAGATGTTCATGATCTCCTCTGAAATCTGCGTGCTCTCCCTCGCGTTGGAATCATTGCCTGCCACCATGTCGTCTACCGACGCGTTGAGCGTCTCAAAACGGTGATCGATATCCTCTATCGTGTCAATGACGCGCTGATGCTCCGCGACCTCTGCCGCGCGCTGGCTCTCCACCTCTCTTGCCAGATTCTCCGCGTGGTCGACCTCCTGCTGTACGAGATCCTTCTGGTAATGGATGCAGTTCTCCTTGACATTGAAGCCGTTGTGGATCGCCTTTGCCATCTCGGCACAGGTCTCATACCCGCAGCAGGTGCAGTTGATCTGCCGTGACTCCCTGGTCATCTTTCTCATCGAACGGAAGATCTCGTCAAGCTGCTGGTTGTTCGGGTTCTCATAGGATGCCGTGCCCGAGCGGTCCGTGTATTTGCGCAGATAATCTTCAAGCTTTAAATTTTTAAACTGCTTATTGAAATTCTTAAGGCGCTTCTTTGGCGTGTCAGGCCGTGACCACGCATCGCCCTTCTTGGCCTTTTTGGAGTCCTCTTTTATTTTCAGAAGGTTGTAAAGCGCGTCGTCGGTCTCTGACTTCTTCGGGTCTACTGCCGTGCCGCAGATGCAGCCGTTCTCACAGTTTAACGCGTCGATGAACAGGAACGGCGTCTTGCCGTTTTTGATGCGGTCTTTGTTCTTCTGCAGCCACTCGTACATCCGCTTCTCGCCCTCGATCTGGCGGATCGCCACATCATCGCCCAAAAACCAGAATACATTTTCCTTGAGCCCGCCGGGCGTCGGATAGATGGAGCCCAGACCGTACTCGATCTCGTCGGTCGCGTTGGGTCCCGAAATTTTGTGCTCCTTGACATACTTCATCAGGTGGTCAAAGGTCACATTGTACTGCACGAGTCCTTTGTTGTTCGGGTCGTCGATCTCCAGCTTTTTCGCGATGCAGGGACTGATGAACGCCAGCTTGTCGGTGATGCCGAGCTCTTTTCTCGCGTAGATCGCGCCGCACATCAGGGGGCTCTGCACCGGGAACAGCTTCGGCAGAAGCTCCGGCGTGTAATCCTCGATGTAGCGCACGACTGCCGGACACGGCTGGGAAATGCCGCCCAGATAATTGTGCTCGGCGATGTAATTCAAATAGCCCCAGGTCGTGATGTCCGCGCCGAATGAGATCGAGATGATCCGTCTTGCGCCCAGCTTTTTTAAACCGCCAAGCACGGAACCGTATTCCCTCGGATAATTGGCCAGAAATGCGGGCGCGACTAAAAGGGATATCTTTTCCCCTTTTTTCAGATCCTCAAAGAACCTTTCCGTATCGTCATAAAATTCCCGCGCGTCATGCACGCAGGCGTCGATGCAGGCACCGCAGGACACGCAGTAATTGCCGTTGACATCGATCCTCCGCTCCAATTTGCCTTCATCACTCGCCGTGTCAACGGACATACAGGCTCCCATCGCGGGACAGGCATTGATGCATTTGTTGCATCCGATGCATTTGTCATTGGTATAGACCAATGACGCGTTGTTTCCCTCCATGATTAAATCCTCCTCAGACAACCTATGGTTTCCACCGTTTTCGGACAACGCCCCACCATTTCAACCTTCCTGTATTGTCCGTTAAAACAAACAGATACAATTAGTATAGACTTTAATGAACTAAAGAGCAAGCATTTTTAACAAGTTTCCCAATTTTTCTTGTATATTTCTTTGCTATATTCGTCATAATGACCAATATCCGTTTCCGTTCCGGCGGGATATCGCTTGCACTTTAGCCCGTTTTTCCGTATAATAAAAGCTGTAAACCGCTTGAAATACCAGGACAAAGGAGGTGGCCTATGACATTGACAGAAGACAAGATCAAACCGGGCGCAAACTTCGGACACAGGGAACCACGGAGCATACCGCACAACCACATTGTCCTGTATATCGGCATCCACACGGAAACGGGCGAAAAGCTCGTCGTCCACCGTCCGACACACAAGACAGAGATCATATACTGTGAACCGGTCGCTTCTTTCATCGAACGCTTTTACCGGGCATAACGCCGCCGGTACTTTTTATTCTTCAGCCGTTTCCGGAAATCCTCTTCCGGAAGCGGACGGTCAAAATAAAATCCCTGGATCACATCACAGCCGGCGTTGTTGACAAAAGAAAGCTGGTCTTCACGCTCAACGCCTTCGGTCAGCACCTCGATCCCGAGCTGTTTTGCCATTGTAATGATGTTCATTAAGATAATCTCGTCCTTCCACGAAAAGTCATCGGTATTGATGAATGACCGGTCGATCTTTAATGTGTGTACTTCAAATTCACGGAGCGTAGACAGCGAGGAATAACCTGATCCGAAATCATCGATCGCCGTCATGATGCCAAGCTCGTGCAGGCGGTTGATGAAATCCGCCAGAATCCCATGTTCTACATCATCTACGGTTTCAGTGACTTCGATCTCGATCAGATCCTTGTCCACGCCAAATTCCTGGATGATATGATTGATATTGTCCGGCAGCTCACGGTCTGCTAAATCTTTTCTGGAAAAATTGACCGAGATCCGCACTGGCTCGATGCCTTCGTCGATCCATTTGCGGATATCCAGGCAGGCTTTCTGCAGGACATAATAATCCAAATAGAGAATCTCACCGCTCTGCTCCAACGGCGGAATGAACGCGCCGGGCGAGACCATCTCTCCGTCATGCTTCCAGCGGACCAGTCCTTCCGCCCCGACCAGACAGCGTTTCCGCGAATCCACTTTAGGCTGGTAGAATACCAGGAATTCTTCATTTTCTAGGGCGGTACGGAAATTTTCAATGATAGTCTTCTTTTCGTTGTCCTTGTTGATCATGTCCGTCGACGCCAATGCGGATGACTGGTGCAGGATGTAACGCGCGTGGATCAGCGCTACCGACGGGCGGTTGATGACTTCCCGCGCGTCCTCGACTTCCTCGTCAATGTCCCACATCCCCACGGATGCCGACAGGAATACCTGCTCCTTTTGACGGTCTTTGCCGGACGCCGTCACGCCCACGCGGGAAAGAAAATACAAAAACATATCCCGCCGCGCCTTTAAGATCAGCGCCACAAAATCATCTTCGCCGAGATGGCCTAAGTATTCATCCTTCTGGACAAATGCCTTCAGCTTCATCGCGTAGCGCTTGATGATCTCATCGCCCTCCTTGGAGCCGTATTTTTTATTGATATTCCCGAAGCCTTTGATATTGAAGAAAAACGCGGTGTAGTTCTGCAGCTTTTTAAAACGGTTCAGCCGCTCCACGCTCTGTATGTATCCGCTCGCGTTGTACAGACCTGTCAAATACTGTGTCGTCCGGTTGTTCAGCTGAACATTTACTTCTTTCCCCTTGTCCGCCATGCTCAACCCTCCTTCATAAGCTGCCTTAAGAACATCGGCATAAAGATAAAGATCAGCACAAAACCGACCGGAAAACAGATCAGAAGCGACCGGATAAACATCGGGATGAACGGAATCTGTGCCATATTCCCGCTCTGGATCATCGCCATCCTGTAGGCAAGCGCCACCATTACGAGCGTGATCACCGGGGTATAGATCAGGTCAGAGATCAGGCTTGAAACGATCCGGTTCGCAAGGCTCTCCGGCGCTAAATTTCTCTTTCGGCAGAAATCACCCGAAAGCTTCCCCACCGGAACGACAAAGCCGATCACCAGACTGACCACCGTACTGACGAAAAAGCTGATCACAAATCCGACCGGCGTAAAATGTCCGGAAGTAAGCGTCCCGACAAGCGCCAGCGAAAAGCTCATCAAAATCCCCATGCGGATGCTCATCTTCCTTCCGATCACCTTCATTTTTTCATCCATGCGTTTCCCCTTTGTGTTCGATGTAAATAAATTTTACCGGTGCAATGTGTCTGTAGACCCCGACCGATGATCATGAATCATTCTCCGGCAGCACCGCGTTCAGCAGCACCCCAAGGATTGCCGCAATCGCAAGCGAGGTCAGTGTCCCGACGCCTGCCGCAAATAATGTCACCTGCACCGACAGTCCCTCTCCCTTAAAATAACCATTCACTATGATCGGCACGAGGATCGTCGCCCCGAACATTGCGAACATATGCTGCAGTCCAACAGCAGCATCTTTGACAATCCAAAGGCTTTTACGCCCTTTCCTGTCTCTTTTTTCATATCCATTTCCGCTCTTCTTTCCCTCATTTCGCAGTTAAAAATAATGATACCGATAATCACCCGTCAATGCAATAGAAACTTCTTAAAAAACAGATTCGCAAAAAGCCGTCCGGACCGCGCCGACAAGATACAATGAACCGAAAGCGACGATCGCTCCGTCTTCATCCGCAGCATCCAGCGCCGCTTGGATACCGGCATCCGTTTCCGCACAGGCAACTGCCCGCGCGCCCTTTTTTATCAGATACTCTGCCAGGTCATCCGCACTTAGGGCACGGTCATTGCGCGGCGTCAGACAGATGAATTCCTGCGCTAAAGGAAGAAGCGCTGCCATGACCTTTGGATAGTCTTTATCGGCGAGGGTTCCGACAAGAAAAACGATTTTTCGCCCCGGCAGCAGTTCACGGATACTCGCCGCGAGCGCTTCGGCGCATTGCGGATTGTGTCCGCCGTCGAGAATAACAAGAGGCTTTCTGCTGATACATTCGAAACGCGCGGGCCATATGACATTGGCCAGCCCTTCAGCGACTGCTGCATCGGAAATCTCCCACCCGCGTATCCGGAGCGCTGCAACCGTTTCAAGAGCAGTCGCGGCATTGTAAAGCTGATGCGGTCCCACCAGGGAAAGCGCATATTCTTTATCGTTCCAGATAAAGTGCTGTCCATTCAAGCTCCGGCTGACCGATTTCAGTCCGCGAAAATCCACGCAGCGCAGCGGAACATTTTTTTCCATACAGACATCTTTTATGATTTTCGTAACTGCGGGATCGCCGTCATAACATACCGCATGACAGCCAGGTTTAATGATGCCGGCTTTTGTTGCGGCAATTTTTTCTAAGGTGTCTCCAAGATATTCCGTGTGTTCAAGACCGATATTGGTAATGACGGCAACTTCAGGACTGTCGATAACATTGGTGCTGTCGAGCTGACCTCCCATGCCGACCTCAAGCACGACAATGTCACAGTTTTGCCGAGAAAAATACATCATTGCGATTGCTGTCACAAGCTCGAACTGGCTCGGATGGTCATCCATAGCTTCAGCGGCATCGCGCACCTGTTCGGTGATACGCGCCAAATCATCGCCGGGGATGTCTTCGCCATTGACGCGGATGCGCTCGCAAAAGGTTTGGATGTACGGAGATGTATAAAGACCAGTTTTATAACCTGCGTTTCGTAAAACAGAATCGAGCATGGCGCAGGTGCTTCCTTTGCCATTGCTTCCGGTGACATGAATAAATTTGAGCTGTTTCTGCGGATCATTCAGCCGATCTAAAAGCTCGCGTGTACGCGCAAGCCCCAGACGCGTTTTGCTCCAGCCATAATGCTCGATGTAGTCGATCGCCTGCCGCGCGTTCATGCTGTCACCATCCGGATACGGCCGGCAAGAGCCCGTGTGAGCGCGCCGATCACAACGAACTGTACCGGTATCAGCAGAGCCGTCTGAATGACGCGCGTCCCGACAAGCGGCAGGTATGGCGAACCATAAACGATGGAAATCCAAAAGCTGTTGAGCAGCAGGCTAAAGACCAGCTGATTGATCAATACCGCGCACAGAATGCGCAGCGGCGTGTGTTTTTTATACAGGAACACTCCCAGCACAGTTCCGGTAAGAAATGCTGTCAGTGTAAACCCCGGAAAAAAGGGCCCGCTGGGAAAGAGCGTCGCGCCTAAAATGTCCGCTGCCGCGGCGACAATGCCTGCAGGGATCGGACCAAGAAGCATTCCCGCAGCGGCAATCGGCACGAAGCTGAATCCTATGCGGATGTTCCATGCATTGATGGACAGAAAGCGTGAAAGTACGATCTCCAGCGCGATCAAAAGCCCCATAAGGGTCAGTGTTTTTGTATTGAAGAACGGTGCTCTGCTTTTTTGATTATTTTCAGAAGGATCTTGTGTATTTATGCTCAAAATAAAACTCCTTTCATGGCAGTTGCCACAAAAGGAGCCCTTTGCGCCTTGGGTGGCAGCGGATGCGGACAAACATCGCGCGGCAACAGCCGCTTCGTCTATGGGCAACTTCCCATCCCCTAGCACTTGACGCGTTTATCCTACTCTGTCCAACAAATATTTTCTGTTTCACTATCTTCCCTTATATTGAATGAAAAGTCAAGTACAACTGTAAAGGGAGATCGGGTAAATTTACTGTAGGAATTAACAGAATATAAGGCACCTTGGGATCTCTGATGAAGATCCGGTTTGTTACCTATATTTTACCCCTGTATTTTCTTTTTACAATCCCCAAATGTGATTTTTTAATGCGGCAATC